>NZ_JALXPM010000047.1:0-21981 GCF_025147615.1 Brevibacterium luteolum
TTGCATCAGCCGGGGTGGCTCAGCCGGTGTAGGCCTCCACACCGGTGACCTTGACGGTCATCTCCTTGCCGTTGGGCGCTTCGTAGGTGGCCTCGTCACCGACCTTGCAGCCGTTGACGGCAGCGCCGAGCGGGGACTGCTCGGAGAAGACGTTGATCGAGTCGTCCATCGCGATCTCGCGTGAGCCGAGCAGGAAGCGCATCTCCTTGCCGTTCATCTTCACGACGACGATCTTGCCGGGGGCCACCTTCGTCGTGTCGGTGTCGGCCTCGCCGACCTTGGCATGGCGCAGCAGGTGCTCGAGCTGGCGGATGCGGGCCTCGTTCTTGCCCTGCTCCTCGCGAGCGGCGTGGTAACCGCCGTTCTCGCGCAGGTCGCCCTCATCGCGGGCAGCTTCGATGCGCTCGGCGATCTCGGCGCGACCGGGCCCGCTGAGGTGCTCGAGCTCCTCCGTCAGCCGGTCGAATGCCTCCTGGCTGAGCCAGGTCTCTTCGGCTGTGGTCTCCTCGGTCATATTCATCTCCTCAACACGATGCCGCAGACGAACCGGATGCCGTCAGCGGCGGATGCGTGCCCAACCGGGCACCGGACAATGAGAATTCCCGGACACCCGCAGGTGACCGGGAATCAGATTGACTGCCTATTTTAACTCACATACCAGCAGGATTCCACGTGTCCGCTGGCAGCAAGCTGGGTTGTGCGAATATCGACGTCGAGCTGCACCGGCTCCGAGGTCGAGGTCCCGGCGCGTGCCGGGATGGTCACCTCGCGGAACCCGACGACCGCTTCCTGCAGGTTCGTCGCCTGGACTGCGCATTCGATGTCACGGGACTCATCGGGCACGATCGAGAACCGGGTGACGGTCAGGGAGGCGTCGACGACGTCGTAGCTGACGGTCTTCGGCGTGTCGGGCACACGGGCCGGGGCGAAGGCGAACCAGGCGGCCAGGCCGATCATGATGACGAGCGCTGCGGCCAGTGCGGCGATGATCCACGGCCGCTTCCCCCGGCCCGAGGCGGTGGCCGCGTGAGTGCCGTTGTGCGGCAGGCGTGAACGGGAACCGTAGCGGTCGGCGACGGCGGTGCGGCGGCCGACGGCGCCGGCTGGGCTGCCGGTGCCTCGGTGGTCCTGGGGCATGCGGTCCTTTCTGGCGGCCGGATTCGTCCCGAGCGGTCAGGGCTACTAACCTATAGTCTAGTCCGCACCCTGCCCGCGGCAGTGCCCCGGGCTGTCCTGTGAGAGGTTCCCACGTCTATGTCCGTTTCGTCCGGTCGGCCCTTCCACGGCCTGCGCATGCTCGCCGTGCACGCGCATCCCGATGATGAGTCATCGAAGGGCGCTGCCACCACCGCGCTGTACACCTCGCTCGGCGCCCGGGTGATGATCGCGACGATGACCGGCGGTGAAGCCGGCGACATCCTCAACCCCGCCCTGCTCAACAGCCCGGCCGCCCGCCGCGACATCGCCGGGCTGCGCCGCGATGAGATGGCCGCCGCCGCCGAGGAGCTGGGTGCTGAGCACCGCTGGATCGGGTTCGTCGACTCCGGCCTGCCCGAAGGCGACCCGGCCACCGAGACTCCGCACGGGTCGTTCTATCAGGTGCCCACCGATGTTGCGGCCCGTCCGCTCGTGCACCTCATCCGCAGCTTCCGCCCGCACGTGCTCACCACCTATGACGAGCGGGGCGGCTACCCGCATCCGGACCACATCAAGAACCACATCGTGTCGATGACTGCTGTCGAGCAGGCCGCCGACGCGGCGGTCAACCCCGAGCTCGGGGAGCCGTGGCAGGTGCAGAAGGTCTACTACAACATGGACCTCTCGCCGCGGAAGTGGCTGGCCATCCACGAGAAGATGACCGCCGAGGGTCATGATTCGCCGTTTGCGGACATGCTGGAGAAGTACCGCTCCCGCGATGGGGAGCGCAACAGCTGGCTGACCGCCCGGATCGCATGCGGGCAGATGCTGGAGCGCTCGGACCGGGCGCTGCTGTCGCATGCCACCCAGATCGACCCGAAGGGCGGCTTCTTCTCCGAGGCCCGGAAGATCGCCAAGACCTTCTGGCCGACCGAGGAGTTCGAACTCGCCATCGACAACACCGGCCGCGAGCCGCTGGACCGCGGCAGCGACTTCCTCGAATCCGACCTGTTCGCAGGTGTCACCCGCGACGACGGCCGCCGCATCCCGGATGCGGGACTGCTGGAGCCCTACGTCGAAACCCGCGCAGCGGTGCCCAGTGC
The DNA here is from genome assembly GCF_025147615.1 of Brevibacterium luteolum. NCBI lineage: Bacteria > Bacillati > Actinomycetota > Actinomycetes > Micrococcales > Brevibacteriaceae > Brevibacterium > Brevibacterium luteolum. The sequence continues at coordinate 2,241 of NZ_JALXPM010000047.1, forward strand.
CGGGCAGACCCCGGCTGAGAAGGAGAACGTCTGATGCTCATGCTGCTGGCTGCCAGCCCCGCCCCGACCGAGGACGTCCGCTACCCGGATCCCTCGATCGTCACCCCGGGCACGATCGGCTTCCTGGCGGTCTTCGCCCTGGCAGTCGTGACGATCTTTCTCATCCGCGATGCGCTGCGCCGCGTGCGCCGGGTGCGTGCCAAGGACCGGGCCGTGGACGCGTACCCGATCCCGATGGCCACGGACCAGAAGCGCCGCTACCAGCCGGAGACCCATACCGCAGAGGCCAATGACTCCTTCGTCACCGAGGAGCCGGCCGCCGGTGAGACCGGCACCGCAGAGCCGGGAGCAGAGATGCCCGGCGAGGACACGTCACGCCCCTGACCTGAACTCCGCCCGTGCCCCCGGCGCCAGAGCCCACCTCGGGAACGGGACCCGCACCTCGGGAACGGGACCCGCGCCTCGGCAGCGGGTGCGTGACCTCGCATCAGCGGCTGTTCAGCTGTGCAGTTCGGGGCTGGCGTTGACCGCGGCGATGAGCAGGGCGGCCAGGTGGCTGCCGAAGCCGAGCACCGTGAAGGTGTGGAAGATCTCGTGGAAGCCGAAAATGTGCGGCAGCGGGTTCGGCCGCTTGAGTGCGTAGATGATCGCCCCGGCGATGTAGCACAGGCCGCCGGAGACGATGAGGATGCCGACGGCCAGGTTGTGCTCCCAGATCGCCGGGATGTAGCCGATGCCGGCGACGCCGATGCCGATGTAGACCGGCACGAACAGCCAGCGCGGGGCCGTCGTCCACAGCACCCTGAACAGCACGCCGATGAGCGCACCGGACCACATGATCGACAGCAGGAGCACCCATTGGCGGGTCTCCAGGGTCAGAATCGCCAAGGGCGTGTAGGTGCCGGCGATGATGAGGAAGATGTTGGCGTGGTCGATGCGGCGCAGGATCAGGCGGATGCGCATCCGCCAACGGCCGCGATGGTAGAGCGCTGAGGTGCCGAAGAGCATCATGCCGGTGAGTGCGAAGATCGCTCCGCCTAAGCGCGAGACGATCGTCGGGGAGATGATGACCAGCGTCAGTCCGCCGAGCACGGCGAGCGGGAAGGCGCCTGCGTGGATCCAGCCGCGCCACGACGGGCGCACCTGGCCGGCGAGCTTGCCCAGTTCGTGGCGCAGCGCGCGGCCGCGACGGGAGAGGGCGAGCCGGTAGGCCCGTGACATCGGGTGGCTCGGGTCGAGACTGGTCGGCTGGGCTGTGCGCTTCGATGCATGACGGCGCGCCCCAGCATCGTGGTGCGGCTGGTCAGGTTCGGCAAGGCGTGACGTCATGCCTCAATGATAGTTCCCGCGGTTGGGAATTCGCCGGGCGGGAGCAGGCGAGGGCGGCGCGGGCAGACAGTTATGCTGGTGGCACGCGGGGGTGCCTGTCAGACACCGCCGCGCTGCCCCGACTGCGGGCAGCTGACCCCACGCAACACCTCAGGAGAGTCGATGGCCGGATCCCCGCTCGGGTGGCTCTACCGCCTGTACGACCGCCGGGTCAAACGGCAGCTCGAGCACGGCGATGACGCTGCCGCGATCCCGCGTCACGTCGGGGTCATCACCGACGGCAACCGACGCTGGGCCAAGGAGTTCGGCAAGACCACCGCTGACGGACACCGGATGGGCGCAGGCAAGATCGTCGAATTCCTCGGCTGGTGCGAAGAGCTCGGCGTCGAGGTCGTCACTCTCTACGTGCTCTCGAAGGAGAACCTCGCCCGGTCTGCCGACGAGGTCGCGGCGCTGACCGAGATCATCTCCGACCTCGTCGACCAGATCGCCGGCAAGCCGAGCGTATCCGTCCAGCTCGTCGGCGACCTCGCCACCATCCCCGAACCCCTGCGCACCCGCCTGGCCGACGCGCAGGAGCGCTCAAACGCCGAGGGCCGCGACAAGCGCATGACCGTCAACGTCGCCGTCGGCTACGGTGGCCGGCAGGAGATCGTCAACGCCGTCAAGTGCCTGCTGCGCGAACACGCCGCAGCAGGGGAGAGCATCGAGGAGATCATCGAGGCGCTGAGCGAAGAGGAGATCTCCAAGCACCTCTACACCAAGGGCCAGCCGGACCCCGACCTCATCATCCGCTCCTCAGGCGAACAGCGGCTGTCGGGCTTCATGATGTGGCAGTCGGCGTACTCGGAGTTCTACTTCTGCGAGGCCTACTGGCCCGACTTCCGCCGCACCGACTTCCTGCGCGCCGTGCGCGCCTACGGCAACCGCAACCGGCGCTTCGGGCGCTGAGCTTCCACGCCGGGCCAACCACCGCCTCGGGCTCTCACGCCGGGCCAGCCACTGCCTCGGGCGCGGTGACGACACCCGGCAGGCGGATTCATCTGAGATTCACCTCCGCATCATGAGACGTCCGAGTGTCGGAGCGCACATCAGCGGCATCGGGTTCATAGATTGGAACCAGTTGGCTGACACCAACCCGGAGTGTTCGACTCGTCGGGGAAGGATTGAGCTGGGGCACTTCGGCACACGATGCATAGGGGAGCCCCATGGCCGCGATAAGCGACACCCACACGTACGTGCTCGACACGTCGGTCCTGCTGTCTGACCCGCACGCAATGATGCGGTTCGCCGAGCACGAGGTGGTGATCCCGCTCATCGTCGTCAGCGAGCTCGAAGCCAAACGCCACCACCCCGAACTCGGAGTCACTGCCCGGCGCGCACTCAGCATCCTCGATGAGCTGCGCGAGGACTTCGGACGCCTCGACGAGCCGCTGCCGATCGGCGATGACGGCGGATCGATCCGGGTCGAACTCAACCACATCGACGCCTCGACGATGCCGGTGGGCTTCGACCGCACCGAGAACGACACCCGCATCCTCGCCGTCGCCCGCAACCTGCAGGCCGAAGGCGACGACGTCATCGTCATCACCAAAGACGTGCCGATGCGCGTCAAAGCCTCGGCTGTCGGGCTCAAGACCGAGGAGTACCTCGCCGAGCAGGCCACCGAATCCGGGTTCACCGGTCTGAGCACGCTCGATCTCGACGAGGCGCAGATGAACGAGCTGTTCGACTCAGGCCTCGTGCACACCGATGCGGTGGCTGATGAGATCGTCAACACCGGGCTTGTCATCTCCTCACCGCGTGGATCCGGGCTCGGGCGGGTCTCTGCGCCGAACACCGTCAAGCTCGTGCGCGGCGACCGCGATGCCTTCGGCCTGCACGGCCGCTCGGCTGAGCAGCGCATCGCCCTCGACATGCTGCTGGACCCCGATGTCGGGATCGTGTCGCTGGGCGGCCGGGCCGGGACAGGCAAGTCGGCGATGGCGCTCATGGCCGGTCTGCAGTCGGTGATGGAGGAGCGCACGCATAAGAAGATCATGGTCTTCAGGCCGCTGTATGCCGTCGGTGGGCAGAACCTCGGCTACCTGCCCGGTGCGGAGGCGGAGAAGATGAATCCGTGGGCTGAGGCGGTGTTCGACACGCTCGGGGCGCTTGTCTCCAAGCACGTCATCGACGAGGTCATCGACCGCGGCATGCTGGAGATTCTGCCGCTGACGCACATCCGCGGCCGGTCGCTGCACGACGCGTTCGTCATCGTCGACGAGGCGCAGTCACTGGAGCGCACGGTCCTGCTGACCGTGCTCTCGCGCATCGGGCAGAACTCCCGCGTCGTGCTCGCCCACGACGTCGCTCAGCGCGACAACCTGCGCGTCGGCCGCCACGACGGCATCGCCGCCGTCATCGAGCAGCTCAAAGGCCACCCGCTCTTCGGCCACATCACGCTGACCCGTGCTGAGCGCTCGGCGATCGCCGACCTCGTCACCGGAGTCCTGGAGGACTCCTACGTCGCTTAGGCGGCACACCCGAACGCGAGGGCCCGTCTCCTACCGCTGATTGCAGTGGAAGACGGGCCCGCGTTTGTGTCAGGTGGATGCGGGTCCCCGGCTCAGGTGTAGGAGCCGATCATCGTCGAGACGTCAAGCGCCTTGTCGAGGTCGGCTTCGGTGATCGAGCCGTCCTTGACGAAGCCGAGGTCGATGGTGGCCTCCTTGACGGTCATCTTGTTGGCCACGGCGTGCTTGGCGATCTTGGCAGCAGCCTCATAGCCGATGACCTTGTTCAGCGGGGTGACGATCGACGGGGAGGCCTCGGCGAGGAACCGGCAGCGCTCCTCGTTGGCGGTCAGCCCGTCGATCATCTTCTCGGCCATGACGGTCGAGATGTTGGCGATGAGGCGGATCGATTCGAGCAGGTTGGCGGCCATGACCGGGATGCCGACGTTGAGTTCGAAGGCACCGTTGGTGCTCGACAGGGCGACGGTCGTGTCGTTGCCGATGACCTGGGCCATCGCCTGGATCGCGGCCTCGCAGATGACCGGGTTGACCTTGCCGGGCATGATCGACGAACCGGGCTGCAGGTCCGGAATGTGCAGCTCGCCCAGGCCGGTGTTCGGCCCCGAGCCCATCCAGCGCAGGTCGTTGTTGATCTTCATGTAGGAGTACGCGATCGTGCGCAGCTGCCCGGAGACCTCGACGAGCCCGTCGCGGTTGGCCTGGGCCTCGAAGTGGTTGCGCGCCTCGGTGATCGGCAGGCCCGTCTGCTCAGCCAGCAGCTCGACGACACGCGAGGAGAACCCGTCGGGGGTGTTGATGCCGGTGCCCACTGCGGTGCCGCCCTGCGGGACCTCGGCCACGCGCGGCAGGGAGGCCTCGATGCGCTCGATGCCGTAGCGGACCTGCGCGGCGTAGCCGCCGAACTCCTGACCGAGCGTCACCGGGGTGGCGTCCATCAGGTGGGTGCGCCCGGACTTGACGATGTCCTTGAATTCTGTGGCCTTGGCCTCGATGCTCGCGGCGAGCTTCTCCATCGCCGGCTTGAGTTCGTGGACCAGAGCGGAGGTTACAGCGACGTGGACGGAGGTGGGGAAGACGTCGTTGGAGGACTGCGAGGCGTTGACGTGGTCGTTGGGGTGGACCTCGACGCCTTCGCCTGCGAGGGATTTCGTTGCCAGGGTGGCGAGCACCTCGTTGGTGTTCATGTTCGATGAGGTGCCCGAACCGGTCTGGAACACGTCGATGGGGAAGTGGTCGTCGTGGTCGCCTGCGATGACCTCATCGGCAGCGGCCTGGATGGCCTTCGAGCGGGTCGCGTCGAGGACGTCGAGCTCCTCGTTGGCGCGCGCGGCGGCCTTCTTCACCTGCGCCAGGGCGGCGATGTGCTGGCGCTCAAGCGTCTTGCCCGAGATCGGGAAGTTCTCCACTGCCCGCTGGGTCTGGGCGCGGTAGAGGGCGTCGGCGGGAACCTTGACCTCACCCATGGTGTCGTGTTCGATGCGGAACTCTTGTGCCATCGTGTCTCCTTGTCTCATGTGCGCCCCTGGGCGGGGCTGGTCGGCCGTTCCCGAGGCGGTGGGCGCCCGGGCGGCGGCAGGTGCGGAATGCAGGTGGTTACTGGTTGCTGGCGTGGGCGGGGTCGGCGCGCGGGATGCGCGGGGGATGGGATCCCATGCGGCTGACGACTTTCACCCGTCCGTCGGCGAGGTGGTAGGTCAGGCCGAGCATGACGAGCCGGCCCTCTTCGACGGCGGTGCGCAGGATCGTCGAGCGCTGGTAGAGGCGCTTGACGGTGTCGACGGTGTTCTGCGCAACCGTGCTGTTGACGTCGGTGCGCCCGGCTGCGCGGGCGTGGACGACGGCGGGCAGCAGGCGGGCGACGACATCGGAGATGAACCCGTCTGGGGTCTGCCCTGAGTCGAAGGACTCGATCGTGGCGGTGATCGCCCCGCAGTTGTCGTGGCCGAGTACGACGAGCAGGGGAGTGCCGAGGACTTCGACGCCGTATTCGAGGCTGCCGAGGGTGACCGAGTCGGTGACCTGGCCGGCGGTGCGCACGACGAACATGTCGCCGAGACCGACGTCGAAGATCATCTCGGCGGCCACACGCGAGTCCGAGCACCCGAACAGGGTGGCGAACGGCGCCTGGGCGGTCTTGAGGTCCTCACGGCGCACAGCGTCCTGATTCGGGTGCTGCGGGGTGCCGGCAACGAAGCGCTCGTTGCCGTCCATGAGTCTGAGGAACGCGGCGGCCGGTGAGTTGTATTCGCTCTCGAGCATCAGACCAGCCCCCGGCGTGCTGCCTCTTCGGCGGCCTCGACGTAGGAGTCCATCTTCGCCATTTTGTGCTCGGCGTTGACGGTGCGCACGGTGCCGGAGCGTGAGCGCATGACGAGTGAGTGGGTCAGCACGTGCTGGCCGGTGTAGCGCACACCGTCGAGCAGGTCGCCTTCGGTGATGCCGGTGGCGACGAAGTAGGTGTTGTCACCGGTGACGAGCTCGTCGGTGTTGAGCACCGCATCGGGGTCGAGGCCGGCGGCGACGGCGTTCTGCCGCTCCTCCTCGGATTGCGGCCACAGGCGGCCCTGGATGACACCTCCCATCGCCTTGATCGCACAGGCGGTGATGATGCCCTCGGGGGTGCCGCCGATGCCCATGAGCATGTCGATGCCGGTGCCCGGGCGGGAGGCGGCGATGGCGCCGGCGACGTCGCCGTCGCTGATGAGGCGGATGCGCGCGCCTGCTTGGCGGACCTCTTCGATGAGGCGCTCGTGGCGGGGCCGGTCGAGGATGACGACGGTGACCGAGGAGTTGTCCTTGCCTTTGCCCTTGGCCTTGGCCACACGGCGGATGTTCTCGGCCACCGGCAGGCGCAGGTCAACGAAGTCAGCGGCCTCAGGTCCGGTGACGAGCTTCTCCATGTAGAAGACGGCAGACGGGTCGTACATGGCTCCGCCTTCGCTGACGGCCATGACGGAGATGGCATTCGGCATGCCCTTGGCGGTCAGGGTGGTGCCGTCGATCGGGTCGACGGCGACATCGACGCGCGGCCCCCGGCCGCTGCCGACGGGTTCGCCGTTGTAGAGCATCGGCGCTTCGTCCTTCTCGCCCTCGCCGATGACGACGGTGCCGGTCATCGAGACCGTTGAGATGACATTGCGCATCGCGGCCACGGCTGCACCGTCGGCTGCGTTCTTGTCCCCGCGGCCCACCCACGGGGCGGCAGCGAGTGCGGCTGCCTCGGTGACGCGGACGAGCTCAAGGGCGAGGTTGCGGTCGGGGCCGCCCTCATCCTGCTGGAGCCGGCGGGACCATTCATCGGTCACAGCCACCGGCGGGGTCTCTGCCCGGCCTCCGGAGTGGTGGGCTTTTTCCTCTGTCGGATTCTCAGACGGGGTCTCAGTCATGTCTTCATTGTGCCATTAGTGGCCGCGCACAGAAGGCGCGGGTAACGGGCTGTCTGCGGTTTTGTCCCCGGGCGCGGGCCGGGGGACAATGGATCGGCTGACAATCGTGTTCGACATCAGGTGAGGCAGTGACACAGCAACAGACGCAACCACCCCGCAGCGAGAACGTCCGGGCTCTCAAGCTCAGTTCGAACTGGGTCAATATGGTCATTGCGCTCGGGGCCTGCCTCGCCGTCGTTCTCATCGGCCTGGCATTCGTGCCCGAGCCCAAGGAGGGTCAGTTCGAACGCGAAGTCGACTACGAGACGATCGCCGAATCGGTCAAGACTCGTGCTGAGTTCCCTGTCGTCGTGCCGAAGCTGCCAGAGGGCTGGGTGGCCAATGAGGCGATGTTCAAGCCGATGGGTGCACCTGCCTATGACACCTGGTACCTCTCCTCGGTCGGACCGCAGCGGGGCTGGATGACCTTGCGCCAGGCCGATGGCGATGAACGCTGGGTGGAATCAGAGCTCGATGACTTCGTCGAGGTCAGCACCAATGACATCGACGGTGTCACCTTCACCTCCTATGACGGGTCTGACGGCAAGCAGGCGATGGTCGGCCAGCTCGATGGCAGCACCGCGGTGCTCATCGGCCGTGCCGATCCGCAGACGTATGAGTTCTTCGCCAAGCAGGCCGTCGAACAGGCCGGCAAGCAGGGCTGACTTACCCAGACCAGTCCGGGATCTTCCCGAGCAGCCGGGGCTTATTCCTCGGCTTTCTCCTCACGGGCGGCCTGTGCCTGCTCCAGCTTCTTGCGGGCTCCATCGAGCCACGCCTGGCAGTGATCGGCCAGCGCTTCTCCGCGCTCCCACAGTCGCAGCGACTCCTCCAGCGGCAGGTTTCCCGCTTCCAGTGAGCGCACCGTGGTGACGAGCTCTTCGCGCGCCTGCTCATAGGACAGCCCGGAAACGTCGAGGTGCTCGGCGGTGGCCTCTGCGGTGGTCGTCTTCTTCTCTGCCATTGCGGTCCTTTCAGGATGCTTCGTCAGTCAGGGTGCGGTCTGCCGCACGAGGGTCATCTCAGTCGAGGGTGTCGGGTCCGGGTGCGTCTGCGTGGATGGTGGTGACATCGGCGTCGAAGCGGCCGCGGGCCAGGCGCACATGGACGCCGTCGCCGGTGGATAGCTCAGCGGCATCACGCACAGCCGAACCGTCTGCGGTCTGCACGACGGCGTAGCCGCGCTCCAGGGTGCTCAAAGGTGAGAGCGCGCGCACCTGGGCGCGCAGGTGCTCGACTTGGGCGGCGCCATGGGTCAGGGCGCTGCGCTGGGCCTGCCGGGCGCGGGTGATGAGGGCCGTGAGCTCCTCCTCACGCGCACTCACCATCGTCATCGGCTGGGCCATGACCGGCCGGGAGCGGACACTGTCGAGCCCTGCCTGCTCGCTGCGCAGCAGGCGGTCGAGCGCGCCGTCGAGGCTGGCGCGCGCCTGGAGTAAGTCCATGCGCTCTTCGTGGATATCGGGCACCAGGCGCTTGGCCGCGTCGGTCGGGGTGGAGGCGCGCAGATCGGCGACATCGTCGAGGATCGGCCGGTCGGCCTCATGCCCGATCGCGGAGACCACTGGGGTGCGGGCGGCGAACACGGCGCGGATGAGCGACTCGTTCGAAAACGGCAGCAGATCCTCCAGGCTGCCGCCGCCGCGGGCGATGACGATGACATCGACAGCCGGGTCGGCATCGAGCTCAGCCAGGGCGGCACGCACCTGCGGGACGGCATCCGGGCCCTGCACGGCGGTGTTGCGGATCTCGAACTCGGCAGCCGGCCAGCGCAGGTGGGCGTTGCGTACCACGTCCTTCTCCGCATCGGAATTGCGGCCGGTGATGAGCCCGATCCGGTTCGGCAGGAACGGCAACGGCTGCTTGAGGTCCGGGTCGAAGAGCCCCTCCTCAGCCAGGGTGCGGCGCAGCTTCTCCAGCCGGGCGAGCAGCTCACCGAGGCCGACGGGCCTGATGTCATTGGCGCGCATCATCATCCGTCCGGCCTTGAGCCAGAAGTCGGCCTTGACGTTGACGACGACGCGCGAGCCCTCGCTCAGGGGTGTCTCGACCCGGTCGAGGACGTTGCTGAACACCTGGACCGGCAGCGACATCTCCTCATCGGTGTCGCGCAGGGTGAGGTAGCTGGCCTTGCCGCGGCGGTTGAACTCGATGACCTGCGCCTCGATCCACACCGCCGACATCCGGTCGATGTAGCTCTTGATGTTGCGGCTGAGCAGGCTGAGCGGCCACGGGTTGTCCGGGGTCGTCTCGGCTGCCTTGCGCGGCAGCTCCTCGATCGGTTTCTGGCCGAGGGTGCCGGGGGTGCCGCTGATCCGCTGTGCCACGCCGGGACTCCTTCCATGTACTGCTGTGCAGTCTAACGGGAGGCATGGACACCGCCGCCGGTGAAGGGCAGTGCGGCCTTTGTGGTGGTGTTCAGCCAAGCCGCCTACCATGGGAGACGTGACTACTGCAGTGAATCTCCCGGTCCCGTCCGTTCCTCGTGTGCGCAAGGATCCGTCTGAGATCCGCCAGCCGGCAGGCGAGAAGAAGGTGCTGCTGGCCGCCCCGCGCGGCTACTGCGCCGGCGTCGATCGCGCCGTCATCGCCGTCGAACGCGCCCTCGAGCACTACGGTGCCCCGATCTACGTGCGCAAGGAGATCGTGCACAACCGCCACGTCGTCGACACGCTCGCCGAACGCGGCGCGATCTTCGTTGACGAGACCTCCGAGGTGCCCGAGGGCGCGCGTGTCGTGTTCTCCGCTCACGGCGTGTCCCCGCAGGTCCACGCTGAGGCCGCCGAACGCAGCCTCGACACCATCGATGCGACCTGCCCACTGGTGACCAAGGTCCACCGCGAGGCGATCCGGTTCGCCCGCGACGGCTACTCGATCCTGCTCGTCGGCCACGCCGGGCACGAAGAGGTCGAGGGCACGATGGGCGAGGCACCTGATCACATCACCCTCATCCAGAATCCCGAGGAGGCCCGCACCCTCGACATCCCGGAATCGGACAAGATGGTGTGGATCTCGCAGACCACGCTCAGCGTCGACGAGACGATGGAGACCGTCGACATCCTCAAGGAGCGCTTCCCGCAGCTCATCGCGCCCCCGAGCGACGACATCTGCTACGCCACCCAGAACCGCCAGGTCGCGGTCAAGAAGATCGCCCCGGACGCTGACCTCGTCATCGTCGTCGGCTCGGCGAACTCCTCGAACTCCGTGCGTCTTGTCGAAGTCGCCCTCGAGCACGGCGCGAAGGCCGCCTACCGCGTCGACTTCGCCCGCGAGGTCGACGAGGAGTGGTTCAACGACGTCGCCACCGTCGGCGTCACCTCCGGCGCCTCGGTTCCGGAGACACTGGTCGAGGACGTGCTCAAGCTCCTGGCCGAATACGGCTACGGCGAGGTCGACGAGGTCCGCACCGCAGAGGAGGACCTGATGTTCTCGCTGCCGCGCGAGCTGCGCAAGGACCTCAAGGCCGCCGGACAGAAGACCTCGAACAAGCGCGACGGCGCTGACCGCCAGCACGAGATCGTCTGACCCGTCTGCGCCCTCGGCTCAGCCGAGATAGCCCGGTGCGAAGATCCCCACGAGGATGAGCAGCGCACCGATGAACGCGAACACCGCCGCCGAGGCGGCCAGCCCCTTGGCAGGCTTCCGCTCGCCTCTGTCTGGGCGCACCTGATCGACCTGCGTCGGTGCGAATCCCGGGGCGGGGCCGCTGCCGAGCACCGGAGCCGCGTGCGCTGCCTGCGCAGCGGGCTGACTGCCCGGCTGGCTGCCCGGCTGCGGTGGCCCACCTGAAGGGGAGCGCCGGAAGTCGACCTGCGTCGGATCGGCCTGGGGCACGAGAATGAGTGTGGGTGCCGGATCCTGGGGAAGGGCCGGTGAAGCGATCTCACGCTGCGGATGCCACGGCGTGCCATCAGCGAAATGGAACGGCCCGCGCAGACCCAGCCGGCTGAGTGCTGCCGCCGCGATCTCCGGACTCGGCCGCTTGCGGGCATCAGCGGCAGTGAGGTCATCGAGCAGGTGGACGAGGCCCTGGGTGAGCGGATCAGCGCTGGCGCGCACCGCCTCGGCGACGGCGTCATCGTCCATCCCGAGCATCCGCTTGCCGATCTGCCCGGTCGCCCACACATCCTGAGCAGGGGAGATGTCCCCGCCCATCATGATCTCCGGGGCGACGAAGCCCGGCGTGCCGTGGACGATGCCCGACTGCGTCAGGCGCGGGGCGTTCGTGTCGACGGCGATGCCGAAGTCGGCGAGCAGCAGGTGCAGATCCGGCTGCTCAGCATCGATCATGATGTTCGCCGGTTTGATGTCACGGTGGATCCAGCCGGCGGCATGCACGGCGGTGAGTCCGTCGAGGATCTGGCGGACCGCCTCGGCCGTGGCTGCAGCTGAGAACCGGCGCCCCGAGCGCAGGATGTCAGCCAGCGTCCCGCCGGTCACCAGCGGCATCGCGATGACGACGTGGGCATCCTCAGCCGCCCACGCATACGGGGCGAGCACGTGCGGATGATTCAGGCGCACCGTGTTCTCGCGCACGAAGCGCAGCAGGTCACCCGAATCGCGCTGGCGCAGCACCTTGGCCGCGCACAGATTGCCGAAGCGCTCATCGCGGGCGATCCACACAGTGCCCGAACCACCGCTGGCGATGGGATCGAGCAGCGTGAACCGGCCTGCGATAGTGTCACTCATGGTGCCTACTGTAGCCAGAACCCGGCCGGCCAGTCGTGTCCTGCTCAGGGCGCCAGCTGAGACGACGGACACCTGCCGCCAGGAGCACCGAGTAGGGGACAGGCATGACACGCGCACCGCTGGCACAGCGGCTGGCAGCAGGCATCGCCAGCGCCGGCCTCGTCGCCGTGCTCGCCCTGGCAGGCGGGACGACCCTGCCGGCCCCGGCGCTCGCCACTGAGCGTGGTGAGCCCGGCGGCACCGAGGTCACCGGCGGCAACAGTGTCGATGATGCCGCTGAGATCGAACCGGGCAGCTACGCCGATGAGATCAGCTACGAAGACGTGGACTTCGGGGAGAACCATCCGGCCAGCACCTACCGGATCAGCCTCGAAGACGGCCAGTCCGGTTATGTGTCAGCGAGCATGCTCCGGCCCGAGGACGCAGGCAGCGACGCCTTCGGTGCTGCGGAGCTGGAGATCACGGTTGCCGCGCCGGCGGACCCGTCCTGCTCGGTCAGCCAGAGCAGCCGGGTCTCCGGCAATGAGACCGGCCCGGTGTCGGTGTCCATCAGCACTGGAGTGCTCGATGGCAACAACCCCAACGACTCCTGCTTCCAGCGCGGCGGCAGCTTCATCGTCTCCGTCGCCTGGTCCGAGACCTATGACGGGCTGCCTCAGACCCTGCCGCTGGAGCTGCAGTACGTGCGCCAGGCAGCGACTGTTTGGTCGCAGCTGCCTGAACCCGAGGAGAATCCGGCGCTCGCTGAGTTCCTTCCCGAATCCCGCGGAGAGGCCGAAACGCTCAGTCCCGGCTGGAGCTTCAACACCGCCACCGAACTCACCGAAGCCGACGCCATCGTCGACGCCGAGGTCGGCCGGCCGCTGTTCTTCCGCGCCCCGCTGTCGACCGGCCAGCAGCTGAGCCTGCGCGCCCGCGCTGCCAGCCCGGCAGACCACACGCTCACCCTGCGGGTCTTCGACCCGAACCTGCGCCCGGTCGCAGTCGCCCGGCCCGGTGATGAAGGTGCACCAGCCTCGGATATGCCCGATACCAACGGCACCGGCACGGATGCCTCCATCTCGATCGCCGACAGCGGCGGCACGACTGCGCTCACGACCCGCTACCCGGTCAACCCGCGCCACGAGTTCGTCGAGTTCGACGACGCCAAGGCCTCCTCGATCGCAGGCGACTACTACATTGTCGTCACCATCGAGCCACCCCTCATCGACGCCCCTGCCACGGGAACGCACCAGGTGCGCCTGTCCTGGGAGTCCCAAGGCGAGCCCTTCGACTCCGCGCCCGAGGTGGAAGGCGCCGGGGCAGCCCCGTCCTACCTGGGCATGGAGCTCGGGACGTGGGTGCGCATCGGCGGTCTGGGCCTGGGTTCGGTGTTCCTCGCGATCGCCGGGCTGCTTGCGATTCTGGCCATCCGCCGCGCCCGTCGCTGACCTGTCACGTGTCCCGTCGCTGCACCTCCTGGAACTCGGGTGCCGTCAGACTGCGGGCATAGGCATCGAGCGGTTCGGCGACGGGGATCTCCGTGGCGCCGGCGCCCATGTCGGTCAGCCGGCGGGCGGTGACGAGCAGGCGGCTCTCAACAGAGCCGACGAACCGGTTGTAGTCCTCCACACTGCGATTCATCGACTTGCCCAGCTGCACGATATGACCGGCCATCGTGCCGATGCGCCCATGCAGCTCCTGCGCGGTGGCCAGCAGCTCACGTGCTGAGCGGGCGAGCTCGTACTGACGCCAGCCAAGAGCGACTGTGCGCAGCAGAGCGACAAGGGTGGCCGGGGAAGCCGGGATGACGTCGACGGCGAAAGCCTCATCGAACAACCGCGGGTCCTCCTGCAGTGCCGCTGAGAGCGCGCCCTCATTCGGGACGAAGCAGACAACGAAGTCCGGTGTCTGTTCGAAGGCGTTCCAGTATGCCTTCGAGGCCAGCGTGCGGATGTGGGAGCGCAGCCGTCCTGCCGGACCGGAGCCGTTGCCGGCACTGGTGTCCTGGCCGGGGTCGAGCGGGGCCTTGGCGTCGATGACGATCTGCCGGTCACCGGGGAGATGGACGACCATATCCGGGCGCAACCGCTCGCCGTTGCGGCCCTGGACGGTGACCTGGGAGTCGAAGTCGACGTGTTCGAGCATCCCGGCGGCCTCGACGACGCGTGTGAGCTGCAGCTCACCCCACGACCCGCGGGTGCCTGAGGCATTGAGCGCGGTCAGCAGGTTCGACGTCGAGGCCTGCAGCTGCGCATCGACCTGGCTCATATGCCCGAGCCGGGCATCGAGACGGGCGAACTGGTCGGTGCGCTCGCGCTCGAAGCCGGTGACATCGCTGTGCAGGCGATTCACCTGGGCGGCCAAGGGACCCATGAGTTCGGCGAGCTCATGCGTCATCCCGGCATCGGCCTCCAGGGCCTGGACGCGCTCGGAGTGCAGCCGCTCAGCCGTCTGCGCCTGCGCGAGGGCTGCTGCCATGCGCGAACGCGCCACTGTCGCACCGAGGAAGAAGCCTGCGACCGCTCCGATGAGGAGGACGAGGACGGTGATGAAGATCGTGGGTGCATCCATGCTCACAGTCAACCAGGAGCCACGGACAACGGTGCCCGGTCACGGCTGCCGGCCACCGCCTCGGGCACGGGGGACTGGCCGGCATGCTGGCACCCAGGCCAGCGGCTACACTGGGGGATCGTGGCTTTAACTATCGGAATCGTCGGACTGCCCAATGTCGGCAAGTCGACCATGTTCAATGCATTGACCAAGAACCAGGTGCTGGCAGCGAACTACCCGTTCGCGACGATCGAGCCGAACATCGGCGTCGTCGAACTGCCCGACGAGCGGCTGACCCGGCTGGCCGAGATCTTCGGCTCAGCGAAGATCCTGCCGGCAACGGTGAACTTCGTCGACATCGCCGGCATCGTCCGCGGCGCCTCGGAGGGTGAGGGACTGGGCAACCAGTTCCTGGCCAACATCCGCGAAGCCGACGCGATCTGCCAGGTGATCCGCGGATTCAGTGATTCCGACGTCGTCCACGTTGACGGCAAGGTCAACCCGGCTGATGACATCGACACGATCAACACCGAGCTCATCCTCGCTGACCTGCAGACCCTGGAGAAGGCGCTGCCGCGCATCGAGAAGGAGGTCAAGCAGAAGCGGGCTGAACCCGAGGTGCTGGCCGCGATGCAGGGGGCACACGGGATCCTGGAGGAAGGGCGCACCCTCTACCAGGCGATGCAGGCCGATGGGTTCGACGCCGCGCCGCTGCGCGAGCTGCAGCTCATGACGACCAAACCGTTCCTCTACGTCTTCAACGTCGATGACGATGTGCTGGCCGATGAGGCGAAGAAGGACGAGATGCGCGCACTCGTCGCCCCGGTCGAAGCGATCTTCCTCGATGCGAAGTTCGAGTCCGAGCTCGCGGAGCTCGACGACGAGGAAGCCGCAGAGATGCTCGAGATGAGCGGACAGGACGAGGCCGGCCTCGACCAGCTCGCCCGCGTCGGCTTCAACACGCTCGGTCTGCAGACCTACCTGACTGCCGGGCCGAAGGAGGCGCGCGCGTGGACGATCCGCAAGGGTTGGACCGCGCCCGAGGCCGCCGGCGTCATCCACACTGATTTCCAGAAGGGCTTCATCAAGGCTGAGATCGTCTCCTTCGAGGACCTCGATGCGCTCGGTTCGATGGCCGAAGCGCGCGCGGCCGGCAAGGTGCGCATGGAGGGCAAGGACTATGTCATGGCCGACGGCGACGTCGTCGAGTTCCGAACTGGGCTAACGTCTGGAGGTAAAAAGTGACAAAATCACGCAACCTGCACGCCAGGGTCCGCAACTTCATCGACGGAGAGGTCAGCCACATATGGGCGTGTGAGCTGGGGGCTCCTCGATGATCAAATCTGCCAACCAGTATCCGGTGCACACGCTGTTCAGTCACGAAGGCAACGTGCTTTACCGGATCCCGCCCTACCAGCGCGAGTACTCCTGGTATAAGTCCCACTGGGAAGACCTGTTCGAAGATCTCATCGAGGCCGAGGGCGCGCACTTCCTGGGCACCATCATCACGCTCGACCAGACCACGGACACGCTCGAGGGCAACATCCTGCAGGTCATCGATGGGCAGCAGCGACTGACGACGCTCACCTTGTTGTTGGCCGCCGTCTATTCGGTACTCAAGGAACACTTCGACGATCTCGACGAGGACACACGAACGGACGTCATCAACCTCGGTCGGCAGTTGGTGCGGAAAGCAGACCAGCAGCCGAGGGTGACACCGCAGAAACAGGGCCACAACCTCTCCGACTTCCGCAAGGTGCTCGAGGAAGCCGGCTTGCCGGTGGAGGGAGAATGGAAGCCGTACTTCCCCAGCCGCAGGATTGCCAAGTGCTACCGCTACTTCCGCTCCGCGATCCAGAGGCTCGCCGAGACTGAGGAGATCACACAGCCGGAGGCGGCCCTGCGGGTGCATGAGGCGGCCCTACAGGCGGTGATCGTGAAGATTGAGGTGGCCAACCACGCCGACGCCTTCGTGCTGTTCGAGTCCCTGAACAACCGCGGGATGCCCCTCTCACCGGTGGACCTGATCAAGAACCACCTTCTCGCCGAGTCGGAGAAGAAGCAGATCATGGACGTCGACGAGGCGTTCAAACACTGGAACGACATGCTGACCAGCCTCGGTGACAGCTACTCCACCCAGGAGCGCTTCCTCCGCCAGTACTACAACGCGTTCAAGTCAGAGCTGCCCGAAGTCTCAAACGCCTCGGTCGCCACGAAGTCCAACCTGATCAGGGTCTACGAGAAGATTCTCGAGCAGGGCCTCAAACGCGTCGTCGATTCGCTGGTGACGGCGAGCAAGATCTACGGGCGAATCAACTGCGTCGTTGAACTCGATCAGCCGACAACCCTTGACAGGTCGTTCCAGCGCCTGATGCGCGCTCAGGGCGCGCCGTCCTACGTGCTCCTCATGTGGCTGATATCGAAGCAGTCCGATCTGGCTCTGACAGATGCACACATCGAGACGGTCGTAGACCGCCTCACGAGCTTCTTTGTCCGACGCAACCTAACGGGATACCCGCAGACGTATGCACTGGCGAAGCTGTTTATGACGACCATCGACGCTGTGGGTGATGCCCGAGGTGACGAGGTGGTGGTGATCGTCGAGGAGAAGCTAAGTGCGGCCTCAGTGTCCGACGAGGAGTTCCGCACCCGCCTCCTGGGGCGAATCTACGAGGAGAACAGCGACGTCGCCCGGTTCGTCCTCGCGACGCTGGCCGAGGACGCCATGACCAAGGAGACGCGCATCGACCTGTGGCGCCAGGAAAAGAACCGTTTCGTTTGGACGATCGAGCACATCCTCCCGCAGGGCGAGAACCTTCCGGCTGAGTGGCAGGAGATGCTCGGGGGTGAGGAGGTCGCTGCCCAGGTTCAGGAGGAGCACAAGCATAGGCTCGGCAACCTCACCATTACCGCGTATAACAGCAACCTCAGCAACAAGTCTTTCCTTGAGAAGCGCGACCGCCAGGACTCGAAGGGCAGGCGTATCGGCTATCGAAACGGCCTGTCACTGAACGCTGACCTGGCCACGAGGGAGTCTTGGACCCCTAATGACATCGAGAATCGCACCGAAGAATTGGCGGAACGGGTGATACAGCGCTTCCCACTGGCCATTGTCAGATAAAGTATCAATGGTGACGCGGTTGAGTTCAGGTTTAACGTGTAGCGTTATTGACGCTGTGCGTTATTGGTGGGTATGGTTAAGTTGTGATCCAGTCATTCGCCGACAAGGACACCGAGCGACTTTGGAATCGAGAGCGGGCGCGTTCAATCGATTCCCGAATCCACTCAGTGGCGTTGAGGAAACTGCGCCAGCTCGGTTACGCGCAGAGTCTCGAAGATTTGCGGATTCCGCCAGGTAACCGTCTCGAAACACTTAAGGGCGATCGCGCGGGTCAGCACAGTATCCGTATCAACGACCAGTGGCGGATTTGCTTTCGGTGGACCGTTGCTGGGCCAGAGGAGGTTGAGATCGTTGACTACCACTGACAAGCTCCCTCCGGTTCATCCCGGAGAAGTCCTCATGGAGGACTTTCTTAAAGACATGGGTATTACACAGCACAAGCTCGCCGTCTCCATCGGAGTTCCGCCTCGCAGGATCAACGAGATCGTCCATGGTAAGCGTGCGATCACCGCTGACACTGCACTTCGGTTGGCGAAGTTCTTTGGTATAAGCCCGCAGTTCTGGCTTGGGCTGCAGACTCAGTACGACCTTGATGTGGCAGAAGACAAGATCTTTCCCGAAATCGAGCAGATTCAAACCATCGAAGTTGCCTGAATAAGAAACAGGCGATCCCACTCGGCGAGATCGAGGAGTTGACGGAGGTGCCGAGAATGTCAAACTTGGCGACTACCACTGAAGCCGATGTGATCGAGCCGATTCATCCGGGCGAGGTCCTCATGGCGGACTTCATCAAGGGGCTCGGAATCACGCAGAACAGGCTTGCCGTCTCGATCGGTGTTCCGCCTCGTCGAATCAATGAGATCGTGCACGGAAAGCGTGGAATCACTGCCGATACTGCAATTCGTTTGGCGCGATACTTCAGGACTTCCGACGAATTCTGGATGAACCTGCAGTTGAACTACGAGTTGAGGCGCGGGCGTCTTGCGCTGCGTGATCAGGTTGCCGAGACCAAACCCCTTGAACTTGCCTGACGATAGGTTCGAGTGAGATCGTTCGACGATGGTCGTGGTCGCTTTGCCAGAACTGCGAGTCATCATGCTCATTGCAGTGTCAGCTGCTCGGTCTGATACTTGAGCCATGACGATCGGGAAAGTGTCCGACGACCGGTTTGATCGGCACACGACTCAAGACCTTGCTTACCGCGTCCGAGTGCGCGTCATCACGCCGAACGCGCTGGACTGCGTGGGCGCGCATCGTTGAAGAATACGGTTCTGACGGTGAGGGCGTTGTGCCCATCGGCGGGGCCGCGCTCATTCGAGTGAATGACTGCGAGGCCGAAGCCATCAGCGGGGGAGAAGACGCTCTTGACTCGCTCGAGTGGGCGGTCAATGACGTCCTCGGGGAACCCCACCCTTCGACTAAACCCCTCAGAAGGTCCTGTGGGTGTTGAGATCACAGCGGTAGACCACCTCGTGTTCAAACTGCTCCGACGTCCGTTCCACTGCCGAGTGGTACCAACGCGCCCTCGGCGTCGAGGTTGAAACTCACGATGACCCTTGCCTCCAGCTGGGTCGGTGGCTGACTGCTCTCTAAGTTGGGCGCGAAGGTCGTCATCATCTCCGGTGCCGCGGTCACGACCGCAGGCCTCCTCTTTCTCCAGGGGCTGGCAGTGGACTCGTCTTACACCGCCGTACTCTTTCCCGCGCTGATCCTTGTCGGTTTCGGCATGGGTACAGTCTTCACAGCGGCAATCGCGACGGCAACGACGGGTGTCGACCTCGCCGACGTCGGCGTCGCCTCAGCGACCGTCAACATGGTCCAGCAGATCGGCGGCTCTATCGGCATCGCCCTATTCATTGGCCTTTATGCCTCCGCCGTGGCGCGACGCATCGCAGCGACGGGAGCCGGCGCCGCAGAGGCAACTGTCCATGGCTACTATTTCCCGCCCTGCGGGGAGACGCCGAATACAACGCGATCAGCAACATCATGGACCCGCTCATGGGGCCTGCGGCTATTTCACTGGCCACAAGCAACATCGGGTTCGTGGCTGAGCGATTTCCGTCTCTTTCCACATGGTCAAAATAGACCTCATCAGCCGGTCAGAACCAAGGCTCTGAAAATGAACGCAG
>NZ_JALXPM010000048.1:0-21572 GCF_025147615.1 Brevibacterium luteolum
GCGGCGCGACGGCGGGGTTCAGTCACAGGTCAGGTGCTGCCCATGACGCCGGCGCCGATGATGAGGACGATGAAGACGAAGTAGGCAACCCAGAACAGCACGGCGAGCCCGATGATGACGTAGCCGACGATGAGACCCCAGGTGGCCAGGTTGTCGCCCGTCTCACCGGTGCGCTTGATCTGGCTTTTGGCGATGTGGCCGAGGATGATGCCGGCGATCGCGGTCAGGCCGCTGGTGGCCAAGCCGACGAGCGACATGATGAGCGAGAGCAGCGCCAGGGTGTTCTGCGGCGGGGCCTGCACGTAGGCGGGCTGGGCATATGACTGCGGAGCGCCGTAACCGGTGCTGTCGTAGCCGGTGCCTGCGTAGCTGTCACTGCCGTAGCCGGTGCTTGCGTAGCTGTCACTGCCGTAACCGGTGCTGTCGTAGCCTGCGCCTGCCGGCTGGTGGGCGTAGGGGTCGCCGGCAGCGGGGCTGCTGTACGGGGTGGGGGCACCGCTGGCACCGCCGGCGGCTGGGGACCCGTAACCGTAGGGATCGCTGGTGCCGGAGCCGTCGGGCTGGTACTGATACGACATCGTGCTCTCGCCTGGCCTTCTGTCATCGGGGGTGGGTGGCGCCAGCCAGCCGGTGCACCGGGTGCGCGCGACTGCCTGTACCAGCCACGGTACCCCGCGTGCTGACGGGCCGACAACGCGGATCGGCAGTTGTCACCGAATCGGCACACACCTGTCACGGCTCACATAGCTCGCCTGCGTGACAGTCAGTGGCTCAGGGCGAAACCGCCGACGAAGACGAACATGAGGAGGATCCAGAACAGGAGGGCCAGCACGGTGATGCCGGCGACGACGTAGCCGAGGATGAGTCCCCAGGTGGCGAGGTCCTCACCGGTCTCACCGGTGCGCTTGATCTGCTCCTAGGCCATATGGCCGAGGACGATGCCGCCGATCGCGGTCAGGCCACCGGTGGCCAGGCCGACGATGGAGAGGATGAGCGAGAACAGCGCCAGGTTGTTCCGCTGCGGGGCCTGGGCATACGCGGCGTGAGCGTAGGACTGCGGACCGGTATGACTGCCGTAGGGCTCGGCACCGCCGGGCGCATACGACGCTCCGTGGCCATAGGAATCGCTGCCCTCACAGCTGCTGGGCTGATACTGGTGCGACATCGAGGTTTCACCTGGCCTTCCGTTCTTGGGTGCGGGGTTCTGTGTCATTGGCTCGAATCGGCATACGAGCATCAGGAGCTGAGTGCGCTGACGATGACGGCGATGATGAAGGCGGTCCACCCGCCGGTAATGAGGAGCCCGAGGATGAACCCGCTGATCGCCGTGCCGGCCCCGCGCTGGCCGGTCGCCGCGATCTGGAAGTAGGCGATGATCCCGGTGATGAGCGCGATGAACGACGTCAGCCCAACGGTGACGATGCCGGCGAGCGCCAGCCCCAGGGTCCACTTGGCCATGAGGTTGCGCGGCTCGCCGCGGTACCGCGCTGAGCTGCCGAAGGCCGGGAAGTCGTCGAAGATGTCGAGGACGTCGAAGATCATCGGGGTTCCTTTACCGTCTCTGGCGAGGCCGGGAGGCCTGCCGTCAGCCTCTACAGTAAGCCGCGCCCGAGGCGGTGCTCGCCGGTTCGTGTCACCGGCTGGGCACACGTAGTGCCCGCCTGGACACATGTCCGGCCTGCCACACGAGCCGGCCGGGCTGACTCGCCTACACTGGGCGCTGTGAGCCACCCGACGACCGCCCCCGATACTGCCCCGCGCAGCACCGCTGAGCCTGCCGCCAGGCAGCCCGGCGCTGCCGCACGGCTGCGCGACCGGCTGACCGGTCTCGACCCGCGAGTCTTCACCTGGGGTGTGCCGCTGCTGCTCGGCGTCATCGCAGCACTCATGCGCTTCTACCGCCTCGGCTTCCCCGGCCGGCTGATCTTCGATGAGACCTACTACGTCAAGGACGCCTATACGCTCAGCCAGGCCGGCTATGAGAAGGCCTGGCCCGATGAGCCGAATCCCCAGTTCGAAGCCGGCAATACGAGCATTGTGCTCGACGAACCGTCCTATGTCGTTCATCCGCCACTGGGCAAGTGGATCCTCAGCCTCGGCATGGACATCTTTGGGGCTGACTCCTCCTTCGGGTGGCGATTCTCCGCAGCCCTTGTCGGTGCGCTCTCGGTTGTCGTACTCACCTCCGTCGCCATCCGGCTCTTCCGCTCGGTGTGGATCGGCGGGCTGGCCGGGCTGCTCATGACCGTCGACGGTGAGCACTTCGTGCATTCGCGCACCGGCCTGCTCGACCTGTTCCTCATGTTCTTCGTGCTGCTGGCCTTCGGGTTCCTCGTCCTCGACCGGGAGCAGACCAACCGCCGGCTGCGTGAGCGCCTCGCACTCGCGCAACCCGCCAGGCACGAGCGGCGCACAGCCTCTGACCCGTGGATCTACGGTCCGAGGCTGGGCTTCCGCGGCTGGCGGCTGGCTGCCGGCATCGCGCTGGGCTGCGCGATGGGTGTGAAGTGGTCGGGCCTGTACGCCCTGGCCGTCTTCGGCATCGCCGTCGTCGCCTGGGACATCACCTCCCGCTACCGGGCCGGAGTGCGCCGCCCGGTCACCGGGATGCTCCTCCGCGATTCGATCCCGGCGTTCCTGCTCATGGTCCCGGTCGCCTTCGTCACCTACGTCACCACCTGGTCGGGCTGGATCTTCACCGCAGGCGGCTGGGACCGGCAGTGGGCGGCGGAGAATCCCGGTTGGTGGGACGTCCTGCCCGACTGGATCCCAGGGCTCGCCCACTACCACGCCTCTGCCTACAAGTTTCATATCGGGCTCTCCAGCGAGCACACCTATATGTCCAACCCGTGGGGCTGGATCGTGCAGTGGCGCCCGACCTCGTTCTACTACGAGTCCTACGCCGCCGGCGAGCACGGCTGCATGGTCGAGAAGTGCTCGTCTGCGATCACCTCGGTCGGCAACCCGGTCATCTGGGGTCTGGCGCCAGTGGCGCTCATCGTCCTCATCCTCGCCTGGATCGTCCGCCGCGACTCGCGGGCCGGCTTCATCCTCGCCGGCTTCGCCGCCACCTGGCTGCCGTGGTTCCGCTACCAGGACCGCACGATCTTCACCTTCTACACCATCGTCATGGTTCCGTTTGTGTGCCTGGCGATCGCCTACTGCCTCGGCCTGCTCTGGGGCAACGCCACGGACGCCGCCGAGCGCGGGCAGTCCCTGCTCGCCCGCCGCCTGGCTGTCGCCGCGATCGGGGCGGCGGCGATCCTCGTGTTCGCGTTCTTCTGGCCGGTCTACACCGGTGAGGTCATCCCCTACGACTCGTGGCGCCTGCGGATGTGGAACCCGAGCTGGATCTGATCTCCGCGGCCTGAATCGGCTGGCGCGCTGAATCCGCTGGCACGCCCTCCCCAACCGGAGCACGCTTGCCTTAAGTTGATGCCTCGTTCACCTGCACGCCACATCCGGGTCGCCGCTCAGTCATCCGCAATGGTCATGGTGGTTGCCTGTGACCATGAACAACCAGACCAAGCGCACCGTCGCCATCATCCCCGCACGCGGCGGGTCGAAGGGCATTCCGCTGAAGAACCTGCAGAAGGTTGCCGGCAAGACCCTGCTCGCCCGCGCTGTTGAGAGCGCCAAGGCCGCCAGCCGCATCGACACCGTCATCGTCTCCACCGACCATGACGGCATCGCTGAGGAGGCCCGCCGTGTCGGCGCCGAGGTGGTCCACCGTCCTGCAGACATCTCCGGTGACCAGGCGACCAGTGAGTCGGCCCTGCTCTACACACTTGAACAGCTGGCTGACAGCTACGACATCACCGCCTTCATCCAGTGCACCTCGCCGTTCATCCACCCGGAGAACCTCGACCACGCCGTTGAGCGTGTTGCCCGCGACCAGGCTGATGTCGTCTTCTCCGCCGTCGAGGACTTCAGCTTCCTGTGGACGCTCGATGACAAGGACAACGCCGTCGCGGTCGGCCACGACGCCGCCTTCCGCCCGCGCCGCCAGGATCGCGCAGCGCACTACAACGAGACCGGCGCCTTCTACATCATGCGCACCTCGGGGCTGCAGAAGTACAAGCACCGCTTCTTCGGCCGCATCGAGATCGAGGAGGTGCCCGCCGAGCACGCCCGCGAGATCGACTCGATGTCCGATCTCTCCCTGGCCCGCGCCGTGGCCTCCCAGCACGAGGCGATCAACGTCCTCGACGTCGATGCGCTGGTGACCGACTTCGACGGCGTGCACACCGACGACGCCTGCTACCTCGATGAGAACGGCGAGGAGACCGTGCGCGTCCACCGCGGTGACGGCATGGGCATCAGCCGGCTCGTCAAGGCCGGGTTCCCCTTCCTCATCCTGTCGAAGGAGCAGAACCCCGTCGTCTCGCGCCGGGCTGAGAAGCTGCGCGTCGACATCGCCCAGGGCATCGATAACAAGGCCGAGGTGCTCAGCGAATGGATCACCGACAACGGCCTCGACCCGGCCCGCGTCGCCTATGTCGGCAACGACATCAACGACCTGGAGGCCTTCAGCGTCGTCGGCTGGCCGATCGCCGTCGCTGATGCCCACCCGCAGGTGCTCGCCGCCGCGCGCTCGATCCTCACCCGCCGGGGTGGGCAGGGCGCAGTGCGCGAGGTCTGCGACCTTATCGACCCACAGAAGACCAGATCAGCTGCGTGACATCCACTCACGCCACCACCGTGCCCCGCACCGAACCGATTGGAGTTCCCAGCATGACT
This sequence comes from Brevibacterium luteolum, assembly GCF_025147615.1. Classification (NCBI taxonomy): domain Bacteria; kingdom Bacillati; phylum Actinomycetota; class Actinomycetes; order Micrococcales; family Brevibacteriaceae; genus Brevibacterium; species Brevibacterium luteolum. The sequence continues at coordinate 4,741 of NZ_JALXPM010000048.1, forward strand.
CAGACCGTTGACACCGCAGCATTCCCCTGCCCCTTCCGCCAGACCGCCGAACCGGTGGCCATCGGCGAACACCGCGTCGGCCCCGGCCAGCCGGTGTACGTCATCGGTGAGATCGGCATCAACCACAACGGTGATGTCGAGATCGCCAAGCAGCTCATGGATGTCGCAGCTGAGGCAGGCGCCCAGGCGGTGAAGTTCCAGAAGCGCAACCCCGATGTCGCCGTGCCAGAGGCACAGAAGTCGAAGATGCGTGAAACCCCGTGGGGCACGATGACGTACATCGACTACAAGTACAAGGTCGAGTTCGAGAAGGACGAGTACACCGAGATCGACCGCTACGCCAAGGAGAAGGGCCTGCAGTGGTTCGCCTCGCCGTGGGACACCGATTCGGTCGAGTTCCTGGAGAACGAGTTCGACTCGGTGACCTACAAGGTCGCCTCGGCCTCGCTGACCGACTTCGAACTGCTCAAGGCGATCGCGGCGACCGGCAAGCCGGTGCTGTGCTCCTCGGGCATGTCCGACTGGAAGATCCTCGATGAGGCCGTTGAGTGCTTCGACCGCGACAAACTCGTCCTCATGCACGCCACCTCCACCTACCCGCTGCCGCCGGAGGAGACCAACCTGCTGGCGATCCCGGCGATGGCTGAGCGCTACGGCGTGCCGGTCGGCTACTCCGGGCATGAGACCGGCCTGCAGATCTCGCTGGCGGCTGTGGCTCTCGGTGCGGTGACCGTCGAGCGCCACATCACCATGGACCGCGCAATGTGGGGTTCGGACCAGGCCGCCTCGCTCGAACCGCACGGCTTCACCACTCTCGTACGCGACATCCGCGTCCTGGAAGAGGCCATGGGCGACGGCGTCAAGCGGATCATGCCCGGCGAAGAGTCGAAGATCTCCTCGCTGCGCAAGTGATGTCAGACTGCGGTCGGGGCAGCGTCACACGAGGCTGCCCCGGCCGCAGCATCTGCGCGCATCCTCCGTCCGCCACACGAAAGCAGAGCATGCCCGATCCCACCCTGAGCGTCATCATCCCAGCTCACAATGCCGAGCCGTTCATCGCCGAGACTCTCCTGTCGCTGCGCTGCCAAGACCTGAGCCCCGAGGAACTGGAGATCGTCGTCGTCAACGACGGCTCGGCCGACGCGACTGCGGAGATCGCGGGCGACGCCTGCCGCAGCGTCAAGCACTTCCAGCTCATCGCCAATGAGCAGCCCAGCGGTGTCTCAGCAGCCCGGAACACCGGTCTGCGCGCCGCCGCCGGCGACTACGTCGCCTTCCTCGATGCTGACGACTGGTTCGCCAACGGGCACTTGCGGGTTCTGCTCGACGCCATCACCCGCCTCGGGGTCGACTTCGTTCGCTGCGACAGGATTCTGGCCACCGGAAAGAACCGTCAGTTGAACCGGGCACCAGTGTTCAAGCGCAATCAGGCCCTGCGCACTCAGGACTACATCATCCACGGCTGGACGCAGACGATGGTCGACTTCCCCAACCCGTTCACCGGCGTCTTCGCACGCCGTCTCGCCGACAACGGCACCCTGTTCTTCGATGAGTCGCTTTACAGCGCCGAGGATCGCGAATGGAACTGGCGGCTCATGCTCGAAGCCGATTCCTTCGCCGTCATCGATGCGCCCGGTGCATACTACCGCCGCGGTGTCAGCGACTCCCTGACCGCGGTCTACAACGAAACGCAGCTGCACTTCATCCCCAGCTGCGCGAAGACGATCGCCCAGACCCGCCGCTATGACAATCCGGCCTTCACCCTCAAGGCTCTGCACAACCTGTTCGCATTGGCCGACATCCACCTCCAGCGACGCGCTGAGATGCCCCGCAATCTGTATCTCCGGCTCGTCGACGGCGTGGCTGAGGCGTCGGCGACTGCCACTCCTGATGAACTTGATGAGGTGTTCCGCTCCTTCCGGCCTGAGCGCGTGCGCCGGCTGCGCCCGATCATGCGCCGGATGGAAGCGAAGGGAGAAGCATGAAACAGGTCTTCGTCGTCTCCTCGTGGCTGCAGCTGCTGAGCATCAGCACGGCCGTCCGCAATGAGCGCATCGCCTCGGCTGAGGAGCGCGTGCTCATCGTCAGCGACACCCGCGCCGTCAACGAAGTCGGCGCATCGTTCGCCGAACAGCCGATTTCCGCTCCCCTGCTCGACGTCTTCGACCGCGTCATCGACTACAACTCCTGGATCTGGCCGCAGCACCCGTCCCAGTGGTCGCCGCGGGTCATTGAGCACCCGATGTGGTCGAAGGCCCTCTTACGCGCATGGAACCTGGCCGACTGCCATGTGCAGCTCTTCATCGAGTCCGTGCAGGGCAACCCGGCCCAGGCCCTCAGCTGCATCTTCACCGACGCTGAGATCTTCGTGCACTCCGATGGCCTCATGACCTACGGTCCCACCCGCAGCAACCTACCGCCCCAGCTATGGCAGCGCCTGAGCGGTCTGACCTACATGGACCTCGTCCCCGGCGTCGACCCGCTGCTTCTCTCGGAGTTCGCCGACCTCGACCGGATCGCTCTCGGGCCGACCGAGCTGCGCACTGAGGTCGAACGCGTCGCCGCTGCCGTGGACATCTCCGAGCTGCGCGTCCACGAGGACGCCTGCATGATCGTGGGCCAGTACCTGGCCGATGTCTCCCTCTTCACCCTGGAACAGGAGACCGAGCTGTACGAGCAGATGATCGACCAGGCGATCTCCTCCGGCCACCGCCACATCTACCTCAAGCCGCACCCTTCGGCCTCACAGTCGATCCAGAGCGCGCTGCAGCATCGCGCTCGCCTCCGCGGTGTGTCCTTCGATGTCGTGCCGGCATACCTTCCCGTCGAGCTCGCGGCCCTCGTGCTCACACCGAACTCGATCTACAGCTGCTTCTCCACCGGCATGGTGACGGCCTGGCGGCTGTTCGGCATACCGGCGCGTGCCTTCGGCACCCGGGACGCCATGGAGGAGTTCCGCCCGTTTGAGAACTCCAACCGCATCCCGGTCACCATCTGCGACTATCTCTTCACCGACGGGACATCGGACGAGGAACCGCTGCAGGAGGTCGTCAACGCGGTCAGCTACTGCATGCAAGCACAGATCCTGCCGCACCTGCGCGGTTCGACGGCTGACTTTCTGCACCGCAGCCTGCCGCAGTACCGGCACTGCTTCAAGCGCCGCCGGCTGACGAAGCTGCGGCTGCCTGGCAGTCTTCCGCCTCCCAGCCGCGCCCAGCAGGTGCGCGGCCTCGGACGCCGAACGGCTCGCAGCGGACTCGAAGCGCTGCGCAGCAGCGGTCAGCTCGCCCAGAGGACCGCTGATCTGCTCAACAGTCAGGCCAAGCGCATCCGGCAGCGGGCAGGCGAACGGAAGTGACATCGGCCGATCCCGGCCCGGCAGCCAACAGCTCGCCAGTGGAGAGAAGCTCTGCGAACATCTCGCACGCCTGGGTGGAATCGCCGCTGCAGCTCGTCTCGGCGGTTGAGGCGCGGCTGCCGGACGAGCAGCTGGAGATCCATGCGCGCATCGATGCAGAGGGCATGGACAGCTTTCTGGCGCGCTTCCGCAGCGAGTGGCTGCCTGCCGGCGTCACGATCGTCGCGATGGCCGAGATCGATCCACAGATCTTCACCACCCGCAGCGGCCGGCTGCTCATCGGCGACCTGTGTTCCGGTCGCCTGCAGCGGGCGATGCTTGCCTCAGGACTGCAGCTGCGTCGGCCGGTGGTGGTCATTGATGACGGCTTCGCCACCCTGCATGCGGTGCGCGAACTCGTCAGCCGCCGGCCCCGCCCGCTTGTGCGCCCGCGTCAGAAGACGAGCCGCTCGCGCCGAGCGGCCGCCTTCGCCGTGGCCGTGCTGCTGCGGGCCGTGATGCACGAGCGCCGACTGTCGTGGACCACTGCCCTGCCGGTGCCCGACGAGCTCATCATCTCCTTCACCGCAGCTGGCGGCACCGTGCGCCGGCATACCTTCGAGTACGTCCGCAGCCTGCCGGATGCCGGCAGCCGTGTGCCCGAACGCATCATCATCGGTTCGGCGTTGGCCGCCGATGACCTCATCACCGCCGATGCCTACTTCGACTGGCTGGCGACGACCGTCGAGCGCCTGCAGCCCAGCGCCGAGGCCCCGGTCGCCTACTTCGCGCATCGCCGGGAGACCCCAGAGCTGCTCGCCCGGGTCGCCCAGCTGCCGCACGTCACCGTCCGGCATGCCCACCTGCCGGTCGAGATCCGCCTGACCACCGCCCCGGCCGGCGCACAGGTCCGCAGCCTGCCCACCTCGGCGGTGGCCAATCTGCCGGCCACGATGCAGGAACCGAACATCACCGTCACCGCGATCCCGTCGTCCTGGTGGACCGGCACAGCACCCGACCGGCTGCGCCAGCAGCTCAATGCGGCCGCCGCAGCACCGGACACGGACGGCAGTGAGTACCGGATCGTGGCGATCGCCGACAGCGAGTCCTACCTCAAATGGGCCGCCCGGGTGCTCGATTCCCTCGGCCCGGACATCGACGCGCAGCTGTGGATCATCGATACCCCGATCCGCCCGACCGCCGGCCAAATCTCCCACGCCCTCGCCGGCTCCTCATGGGCAGGCACCCAGGTGCCGGTCGTCGAACGCGCTGAGCTGCACGACCGGCTCACCGCCGCCGGTGCCGATGTGGTGCTCGCCGCGGCGACTGGCCCGGTCGTCCAGCAGATCGCGGCCACCGCTCACCGGCTGCCGCGGCGGCCCGGCCTGGCCACCGGGCTGCCGGGCATCGGCCTGCCGGCCCGGCAGAAGGGCGTGCGGTACCGCCGCGACTGCGACCTGTTCCTCGCCCACTCCCACCACGAGCGTGAGGCATACCGCGCTGCAGCCACCCGCGCCGGGGTGCCACTGGAGATCACCGTCGCCCGGCTGCCGTTGCTGACCAGCACCGATGTGCCCGAACCGGCCTTCGACATGCAGGCTGACGGCACCGCCTCGGTGCCCACCCGGATCGTCTTCGCCCCCCAGGCCAAAGTGCCCACTGAACGTCAGGAGCGGATCGCGATCCTGCGGGCGCTTGCCGCCTTCGCCCGCCGGCACCCTGACTCCGAGACGATCGTCAAGGTCCGGTCGCTGCCCGGTGAGCAGGAGACCCATCATGAAGAGCACAGCTACCTCTCGCTCATTCAGGAGCTCACCTCATCGGGTGAGCTCGCGGCAGGAGAGCTGTCGATCGCCGTGGGCCCGATGGATGAGTTCCTCACCGCTGGCTCGGCTCTTGTGACGGTGTCGTCGACGGCCGCGCTCGAATCGATCGACCGCGGCCTGCAGACGCTCATCATCTCCGATTTCGGTGTTTCCGAGGCTCTCCTCAATGCAGTCTTCGACGGTTCCGGGATTCTCGGCTCGCTGCAGGACCTGTCTGCCGGACGCATCGGCTTTCCCAACGAGACGTGGCTGCAGGAGAACTACTTCCACCCTCCATCGGTGGAGGTCAACCGGGCGTTTCGGATTCTTGCCGCACGGTCTCAGCAGTACCAGCTGCGGTCTCAGCCGTGGATCAAGCACATCAACAGCTGGAGAGCCGTGCGCGCCGAACTGCGCACTGCAGCGCCGCAACCGGTCGTCGACGGCTACCGCTTCGCGGTGAAGCAGGTCAGAAGGCTCAGCCGTCGGCTGCGCTGACGCGGCCCCAGGGCGCGCGGTCTGTCTCAGCCGACGCCTCTTCGCCTGCTGCGCCACGCGCACGGCGTGCGGCGGCCTGCCCAGCCAGCAGCATCAGGCCAGCTGCGGTGATCGCGACTGCCGGCCAGTAGGTGTACCGAAAATGGAACTCCGGAACCGTCGGAAAATAGGCGAGGATATACATCAGCGCTGAAGCCGCCAGAGTTGCAGCCTCGGCCCGCAGAGGAACCGTCCGCCCCCTGCTGAGCCGTCTGGCAGCGGCCGCCCAGCCGCAGACTGCAGCGCCAACAGCCATCCAGAACCACGGAAGGTAGACGAAGGGAACGACCTTATTCGTGCCGCGCACGTAGAAGCCGGCGGCATCGTCCAAGCTGTTCGGCTGCACTCCGAGCCGCACTCGCTGAGCTTCGTCCTGCCATTCGGCCGGCCAGTAGATCAGGCGCGAGAAGGTGAGGTACCGCCAGTATTGTTCCGCCCGGTATTGAAGGTAGCTGACAGGGTGCTGGGTCAGCGTCTGCACCCACAGGTCCTTGAGCTCCTCGCGATGGGCGATGGGTGAGAATGCCCTGCCTGTCTCCCCCATCCCGTAGCAGTTCCAGTAGGCATCATAAGGTTCGTCGATCCGAATGCACTTTTCTCGTGCCGCCGAGATCTTGTCGATGAGCTGCTGCGGGGCGCCAGACGCCCGCAGCTCATCATCCGGCAGAACGAACATGACGTCGTCGAGCATAATCTGCGAAGCCTGGCTGACGTCCTCGACATCTCGCGCCTTTGCAACGGACTTATCGGCTAGAACGACACCACCGGCGATGACTGCGAACATAGCGAGCGATGCCGCAGCCGCGCCGCCAGCCGCGCGGACCCACGAGCGCATTCCGCGCTGTTCCCCTGCTTCCTGGTTTGACCCTCGCCGACGCTGCCGGAGGGTGCGGACAAGGAGACAGCCGAGGAACACGGCGATCGGCAGAAGAGCTGACACAGCGTTTTTGCGCGCGGCGATGCCGTAGATAAGCAGCAGGCCACCGGGCAACAGCAGCCACCAGGTCACAAGGCGCCTGGGCCGGATGAAGAAGATGAGGAGCAGCCCTGCAAGAAGAGCGAGCGCCGACTGGGTGTCTTTCCACAGCACGTTGACCTGGCTGAGGGACCACGGTGCGGCCGGAAGCGCAAGACCCAGGAAACCCAGCCACACCGAGCCGGTCCGCCTCCAGATGAGGACGCACAGGAGCCATCCGCCCAAACCGTAGAGGACCGCCTGCAAGACGAACAGCGATCCCAGAGTGCCCGTCAGCCGGAAGAGCATCTCCCAGACAAAGGCGACAACTGGTGGATGCCAGTTGTGGTAAGGGCTCTCTCCCATTGCCTGGAACGCTTGAGCGACGATGTCGATGTTCGCGTTGCCAGGATAGAAGGCCGCCAGAAGGAACGCGGTGAAGACGGCCGCCCCGAGGGAATACGCGGCTATCGGGATCCACGATCTGTGCACGTCGATCCTCCTGTCGATGAGGGCATTGGGCGAGGGGTGGCGCATCTGTGACTTTAAACGCGGTTAAACCCAGGAACTTCTCGGACAGCGCAATTACTCCAGAATTCACCAGACAGACACCAAGAATTCGACCATTCACGGTGTCACTGACAGATTCTAGGACGCAATGATTCCTGGCCCCTGAACCGGCGGCTGCCACCTACTTTCGAAAGCGTCCCGTGAACAAGATTCCCAGTCATCTGCGCATTGCCGCAATCGTCCCGTGTCACAACGAGGAGATCACGGTTGCCAAAGTCGTCACGGACCTGCGCGCCGCAGTACCGGGGATGACGGTCTATGTCTACGACAACAACTCCACCGACGAGACCGTCCAGGAGGCTCTGGCTGCTGGGGCGGTGGTCCGGCACGAGTACTTCAAAGGCAAGGGCAACGTCATCCGCCGCGCATTCTCCGACATCGAAGCCGATGTCTACGTCACCATCGACGGTGATGACACGTATGAGGCTGATGACCTGCCGGCGATGATCTCACTGCTCCTCGAAGGCCCGTACGACCATGTCCTGGGTGTCCGGCAGGATACCCAGGAGACCTCCTCATACCGGCCCGGCCATGAATCCGGCAACCAGATGTTCAACCGTCTGACGAGCCGGCTGTTCAACTCCCACGTCAGCGACATGCTCTCGGGCTATCGCGTATTCTCGCGCAGATTCGTCAAGTCATTCCCGGCCATCAGCAAGCGCTTCGAGATCGAAACCGAGCTGACGGTCCACATGATGGCGCTGCGGCTGCCGTGTGCCGAGCACCCCGTCGGCTTCCGTGATCGGCCGGACGGCAGCGAATCGAAGCTCTCGACCTTCGGCGACGGGTTCCGCATCCTCGGGCTCATCGCTCAGCTGGTCCAACACGAGCGCCCGCGCTTGTACTACGGCACCCTCACGATCCTGTTCGCACTTCTTTCTCTCACCCTCGGTGTACCCGTCATCTTCGAGTTCTTCGGCACGGGGCTGGTGCCTCGCTTCCCCACGGCTTTCCTGGCAGCAACGCTCATGGTGCTCGCGTTTCTGCTCGGCACGGTCGGGCTTGTCATCGACGGCATCCGGCGCGCACGTCGCGAGACAGCGCGTCTGCACTATCTGAGCTTGGAGGCTGTCGTTCCCGTCCGCCCCGAGCCGTGCGGTGACGCGGCAGCGACACAGGAAGGCGTTCGCAGCTAGTTCTTGCGCGTACCAACGTTGTCATCGTCGAGTGGGACGACGACTTCGGCTTCTGTGATCTCCCGGAACACCCACGTGCGGTAGGCGTAGAAGCGGAAGATCATCGCCAGCGCGATACCGATGACATTGGTCGAGAGGTTGTAGCTGATGGGGTCTCGCAGCCCCAGGATGTACCACGTGAACCCCAGCGGGATGACCGCGATGACCATGCCGATGGCATTGACGACGGCGAACATGATGAAGCCGCGCACATTCGAGCCCGAATCGCGGTCGCCGTACGTCCACAGCTTGTTGCCCAGCCACGCGACGATGACGGAGAGCACCGTCGAGATGATCTTGGCCTTGAGCGGGCTGCCGGGCATGAGCGCAGGCACATCCAAGAAGCCGTAGACGAGCAGATTCGAGACACCGACGTCGACGACGTAGGCGAATCCGCCGACCGACAGGAACCGCAACACCTCGACAGCAAGCGTCCGCCAGCGAGAGACGGGCACAGAGGTAGCGGGGAGCGGCATGCGCACCATCATACGGCCCGAATATCCGCCTGTCGCCCGCACAGCCGCCGTTGAAGTGACATATAGGTGAACGATGCCCAGGCACTGCGTGACGAGCTTCACGATATGTCAGCAGATGACGCTGCAGCACAGATGAGGGGAACCGGTGGGGCTAGCCTGACGTAGCCGAATCCCTGCAATCGAAGGAACCCCTGTGATCGAACTGCGTGACCTGCGAAAGGAGTTCGCCGGTGTCACGGCGCTCGACGGCATCAGCCTGTCAGTGCCGGCTGGCCAGATCCATGGCATCGTCGGCCGCTCCGGTGCCGGGAAGTCGACGCTCATCCGCTGCCTGACCGGACTCGAGCGTCCCACCTCGGGCACGGTGCGCATCGGTGACGTCGACATCACCAGCGCCCGCGGAGCTGCACTGCGCACCGCCCGTCGCACGATCGGAATGGTGTTCCAGCACGCGAACCTGCTCGATTCGCGCACCGCGCTGCGGAATGTCGAACATCCCCTGGAGATCGCCGGCGTCGGCCGGACTGAGCGCCGCCGCCGGGCCGCTGAGCTGCTTGATCTGGTGGGGCTGAGCGACCGGAAGGACAACTACCCGGCGCAGCTCTCCGGCGGGCAGCAGCAGCGCGTCGGCATCGCCCGAGCGCTCGCCGCCGAACCGCAGCTCCTGCTGTGCGATGAGCCGACCTCAGCTCTTGACTCGCACACCACTCGCCAGATCCTGGCGCTCATCCGCTCCCTGCGTGACAGGCTCGGGATCACGGTGCTCATCATCACCCACGAGATGTCGGTCGTCCGGGAGGTCTGCGATTCGGTGACTCTGCTCGCCGACGGACAGATCGAGCACACCGGTTCGATCATCGACGTCATCGGCCAGGCCGACTCCCCGCTCAGCCGCGCACTCCTGCCGCTGCCGTCCAGCGGAAGAACGGACGGCACTGTCGTCGAAGCTCTCACCACTGGCATCAGCCTCGATGCCGCGCTCGAGGCGGTGCGCACCTCTGGGACGGAGGCGCACCTCGATGCAGGAACCGTCGAGACGATCGCCGGCACACTCGTCGGACGGCTGCAGTTCACCGTCGGCGGCCAGGCCACTGCCGACACCCTCATCAGCGCGCTGGCCGCGCATGACATCCATGCGGAGGTCGCAGCATGAATGACGTCACCTGGTTCAACAACCCCGCCATCACCAGTGAGCTGCTGCCGGCTCTCGGTGAGACCCTGGCGATGACAGCATGGGCGACGCTCATCTCCGTGGCACTCGGCCTGCCGCTGGGCATCTGGCTGTTCGTCACCACACCGCACTCTCTGGCACCGAACCGGACGGTCCACCAGATCGTGTCGACGATCGTCGACATCGGCCGGTCGATCCCATTCATTGTGCTCATCGTCGCAATCATCCCGTTCACCCGGCTGCTCGTCGGCACCGCGCTCGGTTGGAAGGCCGCGGTCGTTGCGCTCACGCTCAGCGCGATCCCGTTCTATGCCCGGCTGGTCGAAAACGCCCTCCACGAGGTCTCGGTCGGCAAGATCGAGGCCGCGCAGATGATGGGGGCCAGCCGCCGGCAGATCATCAGTCAGGTTCTTGTGCGCGAAGCGCTTCCCGGGCTCATCGGAGCAGCCACCGTCACCGCTGTCGCGCTGGTGAACTACACCGCGATGGCCGGCGCTGTCGGCGGCGGCGGGCTCGGAGACCTTGCGATCGCCTACGGCTACAACCGCTATCAGGGCGACGTCATGATCGCCTGCATCGTCCTGCTCGTCCTTGTCGTCGGCCTCATCCAGTTCACTGGTGACCGCCTCGCCCGGCTTGTCGATCACCGCTGAAACAACCCATTCTGCTGTCCGCATCTGCGTGCAGCCCTTCTGAAGGAGAACCATGAAACATCTGCCCACCCTCGCTCTCGCGGCCTCAGCCGCACTGGCACTCACCCTCACCGGCTGCGGTCTGTCCAAGAGCGAGACCGACGTCGGCGAGAAGAACGGCGACGTCACCACGCTGACGATCGGCACCTCGGTGACCCCGCACGGTGATATCTGGCGGTTCATCGACGAGAACCTCGCAGCCGACGCCGGGCTCGACATCGAGGTCAAGGAGTTCACCGACTACTCGCTGCCCAACCGGGCGCTGAGCGACGGCGAACTCGATGCCAACTACTTCCAGCACCTTCCATACCTGGAGTCGGAGATCGAGGGGCAGGGCTACGAGCTGCACCACTTCACCCCGGGTGTGCACGTCGAGCCGTTCGCGCTGTACTCGAAGAAGATCGACAACATCGCCGACCTGCCCGACGGCGCAAAGATCGGCATCAACAACGACCCGGCCAACCAGGGCCGGGCGCTCAAGCTGCTGGCCGACAACGACCTCATCAGCCTCGGCGACGCCGACCCGATCACCGCCACCGTCCACGACGTCGCGGAGAATCCGAAGAATCTGCAGTTCATCGAAGCAGAGGCAGCTTCACTGGCCCGCACTCTCGACGACACCGATGCCTCGGTCATCAACGGCAACAACGCCCTGGGTGCCGGTCTGTCATCGAAGAAGGACGGCATTCTCGTCGAGAGCCCGGCAGACAATCCCTACGCGAACATCCTCGTCGTGCGTGAGGGCACGCAGGATGACCCGGCGATCCAGAAGCTCTACGAGCTGTCGCAGTCGCAGGAAGTCAAGGACTTCATCGAGGATACCTGGCCCGAAGGTGAGGTCATCCCCGCGGAGTGAACTAGGAAGACGCTGGAATACAGGCAGGGCCGTGGGAGAGTTCATCCCATGGCCCTGCCTCGGCTCGCAGCGCGGGTCAGAACAGCCCGGTGATGCGGCCCTCGTCGTCGACATCGATTGTCAGCGCCGCCGGCTTCTTCGGGAGGCCGGGCATCGTCATGATGTCACCGCAGACTGCGACGACGAAACCGGCACCGGCGGACAATCGCACGTCACGGACTTCGAGGACGTGGCCCTCCGGTGCGCCGCGCAGGGCTCCGTCAGTGCTGAAGGAGTACTGCGTCTTGGCAATGCACACGGGAAGCTGTGCGTAGCCTTCCTCAGCGAACTGACCGAGCTTGCGCTTGACTGCCGGTGGGAACCGCACCTCGCCGGCCCGGTAGATTCGAGTGGCGACGGCCTCGATCTTCTCCGCCAGGCTAGCGTCGAGCTCGTATGCGTACTGCGGGGCGGCCTCCTCGCGGTGCTGAGCAGCTGCCATCACCGCACGCGCCAGCTCCACCGCGCCGGCCCCGCCCTCTGTCCAGTGTCGGGCTTCGACTGCGGTGACGCCTTCGGCGGCGAGGTCGTCGATGAGCGCGGCGATCTCTGCGTCGGTATCAGATGGGAATCGGTTGATGCTCACGACTGCGGGAATGCCGAAGACGCTGCGCAGGTTCTCCAGGTGGCGGCGCAGATTCGGCAGTCCGGCGCGCATCGCCTCGATGTTCTCGTCCTGCAGCTTCTCTTTGTCCACTCCCCCGTGGTATTTCAGCGCCCGGACGGTTGCCACGACGACTGTGGCCGAGGGCCAGATGCCGGCTGTGCGGGCCTTGATGTCGAGGAACTTCTCAGCTCCCAAGTCAGCGCCGAAGCCGGCTTCTGTCACCGCCCACTGGCCGAAGGTCAGCGCGGCATCGGTGGCGAGCACTGAGTTGCAGCCGTGGGCGATGTTGGCGAACGGGCCACCATGGACGACTGCCGGGGTGTGTTCGATGGTCTGCACGAGGTTCGGGGCCAGCGCATTGCGCAGCAGCGCGGTCATCGCACCGGCGGCGCCGACATCATCGACGGTGACCGGTTTCTTCGAGCGGGTGCGGGCCAGCACGATGCGCCCGAGGCGGTCTTTGAGATCGTCGAGGCTGGTTGCCAGGCAGAACACCGCCATCACCTCGCTGGCGACGACGATGTCGAAGGCGTCCTCACGGGGCACGCCGCCGTTGTAACCGCCCAGCCCGATGGCGGCCGCACGCAGTGCACGGTCGTTGAGGTCGACGACGCGGCGGATGGTGATCCGGCGCGGGTCGATGTCGAGCTCGTTGCTGTGGTGCATGTGGTTGTCGAGCATCGCAGCGGCGAGGTTGTTCGCCAGGGCTATGGCTGCGAAGTCGCCGGTGAAGTGGAGGTTGATGTCCTCCATCGGCAGCACTTGCGCGTGTCCGCCGCCAGCAGCGCCGCCCTTCATGCCGAAGACAGGGCCGAGGCTGGGCTCGCGCAGGGCGAGAACGGCCGGTCGCTTGCCCGGCACCTCGGGCCAGGAGTCGAGACGGGCGACTTCGTTGATCGCATCGGCCAGGCCGATGCTCGTCGTGGTCTTGCCTTCACCGGCAGGGGTCGGACTCATAGCGGTGACGAGGATGAGGTGGCCGGGCTCGGCATCTGCTCTGTCCAGCACGGACAGGGGGATCTTGGCCTTGTCGTGGCCGAAGGGGATGATGTCTTCCTGGCGCAGTCCGACGGAGGCGGCGATCTCTCCGATCGGCTTGAGCTGTGCTTGGGAGGCGATTTCGAGGTCGGTGGACATGGGTTCAGTATGTCACGATGGCCTGCTGACAGAACTGGTTTCGTGTGTTCTTCTTCAGCCGTCCTGATCGCCGTCTGCGACTGCTGGCTGCGGCCGCATCCACTGCGGTTGGCTGAGCAGAAATCGGACTGCGGCGAACAGCGTCTGCTCTGTGCTCGGTGAGCACAGCACCCGCGGCTCACCCGGCGACCCGGCATGTCCGGGACCGAGCGCGAGATTGTGACTTCTCCGCTTGCCGAGCAGCGCCTCGGTCGCGGCGTCCATCACCTGCGCATGGGTGGGCGGCTGCCCTGCCGCGCGGGACTCCAGCGCGAGGCTGTCGACGATCTCATGAACGGGCACGGCAACGGTGCCAGCGGTGAAGGCGCGCTCTCCGCCGGTGTGGCGACGGGCCTGCAGCTCAGCAGCGGTGCAGCTGAGCCGCACGAGTCCGGCGAATTCCGGTTTGGCGGCGCGGTCGATCCAGCGGAAGTAACCGGTCACCACCGCCGAGGCGTCGATGATCTCGTTTTCTTCGACGAGCGATTCTTCGCGCATCTCGCGCAGCATTCCGCTCAGCAGCAGTTCGGTCAGGGGGATGCGCAGCTTTCGTGCGCGCGCGCCTCTGCGCAGCAGCGAGGGTATCAGCAGCTGCCACGGTCGGAAATGAGGATCAGCGTCAATGTGTTCCAGCGATCCTAAACCGGATGCAGCGAGCGCACTGGGAGCGACGGAGTTGCCGGCGGTCTGCTGGACGAAGATGAAATGGTCATCAGCGGTGACGGCCATGATCGAGATGCCGACGATGTTCGCAGCACCGGCGTTCTCCAGCGCGCGGATGTTGAAGGAGCTGTCGAGTACGTATTCCTGCACCGGCGAGACCTCCGCGGCATCGGGGTCCGCGTGAACCGCTGGCGTCAGGTCGCTGTCGTTGACCAGACCCCAGACCTCGTTCGAAGCCTCGCCGTCGAAGTACGTCACCGGGGTGACGTCGACGCTGCCGGATTCCAGCTGCGCCACCGTCGGCTCGGTTGATAGCCGCAGCAGGCGGCCGTTGAAGCGCACAGGCAGCCGCCCCCGGCGAGAGGTGTTGCGGTCGAAACGCAGGGCCGCACCTGCGTGCTTTTCCAGAGTGGCCGGCATTTCGAAATCACGGGACATCAGACGAGCGAGCATCCTGTGCTGTACGGGTGCGGCCGCGTTCGCGTGGTACGGCGACTGACGCTGCAGCAGACGGTCGACAGCTTCATCCCACCAGAACTCGACAGGCACCGGGCCTGGCTGGTTGGAGGATTCAGCGAGCCTGGGCTCGGTAGCCTTCCACTGCACCGCTTGTTCCGGCTGCACATGATGATCGCGGTGCCGGTAAGGACGAGTGCGCGGTCGGAAGCGCGTGGAATGCCATTTCGACCAGATCCGGCCGGCGTCGAAGATCAGCGCGAGCGCACCAGCTACCGCCCCAGCGATGAAGACCGGTCGGACCCACGCCTCCGGCAGCGCGACGATACCGGCAGCGAACAGGACGAACGCCCACAGCAGACGCGTCTCCTGCGCGTAGACGAATCGGCCGTAGTCGAAATGCGATTGCAGATGGCGCCAGATCACAGCCGGCTCCCATTCCGGCCTGCCGCGCTAGTGCCGCGTTCCTGAGTCCACAGCCTGTCAGTGTGCATGCTCCAGCTCTCTCCATCGTTCATCTCCAACCCGTTGTCGAGTCAACCTTACGGGAGCACTGCCGAGTTCCCAGCCGAACTGCAACCGGGATTCGAGGCGGAATGGCAGTCGGGGCTCACGCACGGCGGTGCGCGGCCTCCGAAGAAGCGGACGCCTGCCTTGCTATGATTCTGTGAGCGTTTCGACGTCCCGCCTGCCCCTGCGACCATTCAGCAGCTTGTTTGAGCGGGTGAACTCACTCGGCTCATGAAAGGGTTCTGCAGTATGAAGGATTGGCTCAGGCAACAGGCAACGGAAGTCCTGAAATCGCAGGCCTGGCGGCGCACTCGCACATGGATCCGCGGTTACCGGGCCCCTGCTGCCGGCCATGAGATCGACGACATCCTCGTCCCCGCCGAGGTCGTCGCGTATTTCGGTGACCACGCCGAAAAGATCTACCAGCTAGAGCAGTGGCTGCCAGTGCTCGAAGAGCTCGACAAGACCCACCGCGTTGTCCTCGTATTCCGAAAGCTCAATGCGCTTCGGGCCCTCAAGGGCAGGACAAAGCTGCAGAAGGTCTTCATCCGCCGTTTCGACGATCTCATCACCCTGTACTACGAAAACGCGTACGCTCTTGGTCTGTACGTGAACAACGGTGTGACGAACTTCCAGTCGCTGAGCTACCCACCGATGGTGCACGTCCATGTCAATCACGGAGAATCTGACAAGATCAGCATGGTGTCCAATCAGGCGAAGGCCTATGACAAGGTGTTCGTCGCCGGTCAGGCTGCTGTCGAACGCCACCGGCGGGCGCTGATTGACTTCAACGAAGCGAACCTCGTTCGCGTCGGTCGCCCGCAGCTCGACATTCCGCGCACCTCCAGTCTGCCGCCGACCTCCAAGCGCACCGTGCTGTACGCGCCGACGTGGGAAGGTGAGAACGACTCGAACAACTACACTTCGATCGATGTCTACGGCCCGCAGATCGTGGAGGCGGTGCTAGCGCTGCCGAATGTGCGCCTCGTCTACAAGCCCCATCCGCGTGTGCAGGAAACGCAGAACTCGACGATGGCTGAAGCCGATGCGCAGATCCGTGCGCTCATAGCCGATTCAAACGCCGCTGGCGGTAAACATCTCGTCGAAATGCAGGGCGACATCCTGGGCATGTTCGATGACGTGTCACTGCTCATCACCGATATATCCAGCGTCGGCCTCGACTTCCTGTACCTGCACCCCGAGGTGCCGATCGTACTGACGGATCGCCGCACGGATCGTGCGACGCTCAATGCCGAGTCTCCGGTCTCTCAGGCAGCGCCAGTCATCGATGAATCGACGATCGGGCAAACGGTGCTGCTGCTCCAGGAGGCGATCGAGCATGACAAGTTCGCTTCAGCGCGTGCGGAAATGCGCACGTTCTACTTCGGCGACGGTGAGCCGGGGTCATCGTCGCAGGCGTTCCTGGCAGCGATAGACCAGCTCGTCAGCGACCGCCGCCACCAACTGCGCAACTACGACGTCGAGGGTAGCAACATGGAAGCTGCCGATTGAGTCTATGCCACACAATTCGACCTGCCGGGCCTGGCCCTGTTTCGGACGGGAGGAAGCACCAGATGCGCATTCCACTCACTTCACGGTCAACACGGTCACGCCACCAAGTTCGACCTGCAACAGTCAATTTTCCATCTGTACGGATTGTCAATCTGACATGGAGCATCCCCGATGAGTTTGGCGGTCTGACCAGCGTCCTACTCCGCCGATCAAAGTTGATTGCGGAACTCGGCAGTATTGAACCGTCCTGGGTTTCGTTCCGTTCTACTGATTGAAGGAGAATTGGATCATGCCA
>NZ_JALXPM010000049.1:0-21133 GCF_025147615.1 Brevibacterium luteolum
GCGGGGCCGCGGCGGCGCCCCTGACTCAGGTGGGCTGCCGTCAGCTGCGGTCGAGCTGCTCAGCCACCTCGACCAGGGTGCGCACCGGGACGCCGGTGCCGCCCTTGGCCGTGTAGCCCCACGGGCTCTCACTGTTGAAGGCCGGGCCTGCGATGTCGATGTGGGCCCACTGCTGGCCCTTCTCGACGAACTCGTTGAGGAACACACCGGCGGCGAGCATGCCGCCTTCGCGCTTGCCTGTGTTCTTCAGGTCAGCGACCGTCGAATCGAAGTGCGAACGGATCTCCTCGGGGAACGGCATCGGCCACATCGACTCACCGGTGACCTCCGAGGCGAGCACGACGCGGTTGCGTGCCCCGTTGGTGCCCATGACACCGGAGACGCGGTTGCCGAGTGCGATGACCTGCGCGCCGGTGAGCGTCGCGATGTCGATGAGGAGGTCCGGCTTCTCCTCCTGCGCGGCGACGAGCGCGTCGGCGAGCACGAGACGGCCCTCGGCATCGGTGTTGAGCACCTCGACGGTCTTGCCGCCGTAGATGCGGATGACATCGGAGGGACGCTGGGCGTTGCCGCCGGGCATGTTCTCAGCCAGGGCCAGCCACGCGGTGACCCGCACCGGCAGCTCCAGGTCGGCAGCGGCGAGCACGGCCTGCGCGGCCGCAGCCGCACCGCCCATATCGCACTTCATCTCCTCCATCGCCTGCGGCGGCTTGAGCGACAGGCCGCCGGAGTCGAACGTGATGCCCTTGCCGACGAGCGAGAGGTGCTTCTTGGCCTTGCGCGGCTTGTACTCCATCTTCACCAGGCGCGGGCCGCGGGTCGAGCCCTTGCCCACACCGGTCAGGCCGCCGTAGCCGCCGGCCTCCAGAGCGGCCTCGTCGATGACGGTGACCTTGACTTTGCGGGCCTTGGCCTGCTCGGTGACCGTCTTGGCGAAGGTCTCCGGGTACAGGTCCAGCGGCGGCTGGTTGACCAGGTCGCGGCAGCGGTTGGTGGCCGCGCCGAGGAACTGGCCGCGTGCGACACCGTCCTTCGAGCCCTTCGGTGCGAGCACCGTGACCGAGGTGACGCGCTTGTGCTCCTCGGCGTTCGAGCGGTACTCGGTGTAGCGGTATGAGCCGAGCACGGCACCGGTGGCCGTCGCCTCGGCAGCGGCTGCGGTCTGCGCCGGGAAGGCGATGGCGACCGATTCGCCCTTCGTCAGCGAGCGCACGGCCACAGCTGCCGCGCGGCGCAGCGCCTCGTGAGCGCCATCGGCGTCGAGCTCTGATTCGAGGGCCACCTCGTCGAAGTCACCGAGGCCGGCCAGCAGCACCGAACCGGCGGCGACGCCCTTGGGGGACGGGATCCGGGCCAGCGCACCGGCCTTGCCGGTGAAGCCGACAGCGGAGGCAGCGGCGACGAGCTCCTTGCGGACTCCGGCGGCCAGTGCGACACCGGAGGGGATGGACACGGCATCGCCGTCAACGGCGACACCGATGACCAGGACGTCGGCTTTGCTGCGGGCGGGTTCGGATGCCGCGGCGTCGATCGTCAGTTCTGCGGTCGTCATTCTGTTCCTTTCCAATAGACAGAAATCTCAGGCAGGGGATCTGCTCCGCCTCCTACCGTAGTCAATGCAGGCGCTGCTGGGACAAAAGTCACCTGCTGAACTTCGATTCGTCAGCGAACTCCCACGTGTTCTCCGGCGGCCGGAGGCCTCGCTAGGATGAGAGCGTGTATTCGCTGATCTTCCGCACCCTGCTCACCCGCCTCGACGCGGAGACCGCCCACCACCTCAGCTTCACCGGCCTGCGCGCCCTCGACCGCATGCCCGGCCTGCGCCGGCTCAGCCGCGCGGTCATGAGCCGCGGCACCGCCGATCCCGTCGAGGTGCTCGGCCTGCGCTTTCCCAACCGGCTGGGCATGGCGGCCGGCTTCGACAAGAACGCCATCGGCATCCGGGCGCTGACCCAGATGGGCTTCGGACATGTTGAGATCGGCACTGTCACCGCTCACGGCCAGCCGGGCAATCCGCGTCCGCGCCTGTTTCGGCTGCTGGGCCACAATGCGGTGCTCAACCGGATGGGCTTCAACAACGACGGGGCGGCCGCCGCCCGGCTCGAACTGCTGCGGGCCCGTGAGGACATCGCCAAGCTGCCGGAGGATCAGCGTCCGATCATCGGCGTCAACATCGGCAAGACCAAGGTCGTCGAGGCCGCCGATGCCGCTGAGGACTACCGGCAGTCAGCCAGTCAGCTGGCCCCGCTGGCCGACTACCTCGTCATCAACGTCAGCTCACCGAACACCCCCGGCCTGCGCGACCTGCAGTCCGCTGAGGCGCTCGAACCGATCATCACCGCAGTCCGCGGCGCCGCCGCCGAGGCGGTCGGGACTCCGCGCTCGAGCCTCGGGCATGTGCCGCTGCTCATCAAGATCGCCCCGGACCTCGCCGACGAGGACGTCCTCGCTGTCGCCGACCTCGCCCTGCGCACCGGCGTCGACGGGCTCATCACGACCAACACGACGATCGACCGCAGCGTCCTGTCCGGCGCCGACCAGGCCTTCGCCGAGTCCGAGTCCGGCGGGATCTCCGGTGAGCCGCTGGCCGAACGCGCCTTCGAGGTGCTGCGCCTCGTCCGCAGCCACGTCGGTGACCAGCTCACCGTCATCGCCGTCGGCGGGATCGCCGACGCCCGCGATGCCGCCGCCCGCCTCGGCGCCGGCGCTGATCTCGTCCAGGTGTACTCCGGGCTCATCTACGGCGGGCCGATGTGGCCAGGCCGCATGCTGCGCACACTGCGCCGCAAGCCCTGAGCATCGCGCATTCGAGAGGCCCCGTATACGAGTCCTATATAGAGGAGAGGCGCCCCCGCACGAACGGGGGCGCTTCTCTCATCTCCTCAACCGGCACCTCGGGTGCGGGCTCGGCGGGCGGAACCACCGCCTCGGGACCGGAGATCAGGACGGGTACTGGCCGCGCTTGACCTTGGGCTTGGGGATGCGCAGCACCCGCAGCTGGATGGCGCGCATGACGGCGTAGAAGGTCAGGCCGCGCTCGAGGTTCTCCTTGCCGCCGAACTTCTGGGCCATCCGGCCCTTCATCACGTAGTTGAGGATGAAGCAGTCGATGACGACGAGCAGGATGAGGCCGTAGACGGCGTAGCTCGTGATGATCTGCACCTGCGGAGTCGAGATGATGAAGCCGATGAGCAGCACGATGAAGGCGAAGGGAATGAACATCTCACCGATCGAGAAGCGGGCGTCGACGAAATCGCGTACATACCGCCGCTGCGGGCCGCGATCGCGCGGGCCGAGGAACTTCTCATCACCCTGCATGAGGCCGATGCGGGCCTCATCGCGCTTGCGGCGGATCTCAGCCTTGGCCTGCTTGTTCGCCGAACGCCGGTCCTCGCCGACGAGCGGCTGACGGCGGGCTGCCTCCTGCTGTGAGCGCTTCGGCGTCGGGCGGTTCTTCTTCGCCTCAGCCGGATTCAGCGCCTCGACAGCCTCGTCGACCGGGCCTGCGGAGGCAGCATGGGAGCCCGTCCGCTCTGCGGGCGATTCATCCTGGGAGTTCTTCTTCCGTCCAAACACGCCCTCTATCGTATCCGACTATAGGATCGCCCTATGACCCACCTGAACCGTGCTGAACTGACCTCCCGCCTCGACGCGATCTACGACGACGTCCTGGCCCGCCTGAGCGAACTCGTCGCCATCCCATCCCTGGCCTGGTCGACGGCGGATCCCGCCCATGTCGACGCCACCGCGGCAGCTGTCGCACGCATGGCCGAACCGCTCGGGTTCGCAAGCGTCGAGACGCTGCGGGCTGAGAATCCCGACGGCACTCCCGGGTTCCCCGCTGTCGTCGCCAGCCGCCCGGCTCCTGAGGGCCGGCCGACCGTCGTCCTCTACGCCCACCACGATGTGCAGCCGGCCGGCGACCTGAGTCAGTGGGACACTCCGCCGTTCGAGGCGACGATCCGCGGCGACCGCATGTACGGCCGCGGCGCCGCCGATGACAAGGCCGGCATCCTCGTCCACCTCACCGCCCTGCAGCTGCTCGGCGACGAACTCGGCGTCGGCGTCGTCCTCTTCATCGAAGGCGAAGAGGAGATCGGCTCGCCGAGCTTCCGCAGCTTCCTGGAGACCTACCGCGACAAGCTCGCAGGCGACGCGATCATCGTCGCCGACTCCTCCAACCTCGCCTGCGGAAAGCCCGCGCTGACGACGAGTCTGCGCGGCATGGCCGGACTCGAATTCACCGTCCGGACGCTCAGCCACTCCGTGCACTCGGGCATGTACGGCGGGGCTGTGCCGGATGCCACCCTGGCGATGACCCGGCTGCTGGCCACCCTGCACGATGACGATGGGGCGGTGGCCGTCAGCGGTCTGCGCTCCGCGCCCGAGGCGGCAGCTGAGTACGGCGATGACCCGATGGGCACCGACACGGTCGCCCTGGCAGGCACTGAGCTCATCGGCCGCGGCTCGATCGCCTCGCGCCTGTGGCACCAGCCCTCGATCACCGTCATCGGCATCGACACCCCGAACGTCGACGACTCCTCGAACACGCTGCTGGCCAGCGTGCGCGCGAAGATCTCAATCCGCCTGGCGCCGGGGGAGAACCCCGCCGATGCGTTGGCCGCAGTCAAGCGGCATCTGCAGGAGTACGTGCCCTTCGGCGCGGAGGTGGAGTTCGGAGCCGAGGAATCCGGTGCCCCGTGGCGTGCTGACTCCTCCGATCCGGTCATCGCGACGGCGATGGAGGCGCTGAGCGAGGGCTTCGGCGCAGAGGCAGTCCAGATGGGACTCGGCGGTTCGATCCCGTTCATCGCCGACCTCGTCGAGGTATTCCCGCAGGCATCGATCCTCGTCACCGGCATCGAAGACCCCGACACCCGCGCCCACAGCCCGAACGAATCGCTGTACCTGCCCGACTTCCGCTCAGCGATCATCTCCGAGGCGCTGCTGCTCGACCGGCTCGCCCGCGACTGAGCGCTCTCGCTGCAGCGCGATCAATGGAATAATGGCGCAACGATGAACGTTGAACAGGCGACGCCGCCTCCGGGACCCATCCGGGGCGGCCGCGCCGCAGCCAGCCGGAGTGCCCAGAGCTGACTGCACGACCAAACTGATGTAAGGAGACCTCATGACCGCCACGCAGGACACGAGCGCCACGCACGAAGTCGACCTCACCTCCGAGGCGGCCGACAAGGTCCGCAGCCTCCTGCAGCAGGAGGGTCGCGATGACCTGCGCCTGCGCGTGGCCGTGCAGCCCGGCGGCTGCTCGGGCCTGATCTACCAGCTGTACTTCGATGAACGGTTCCTCGACGGCGATGCCGTGCGCGATTTTGACGGCGTCGAGGTCATCGTCGACCGGATGAGCGTGCCCTACCTCAACGGCTCGACGATCGACTTCTCCGACACCATCGAGAAACAGGGCTTCACGATCGACAACCCGAATGCCGCCGGCTCGTGCGCCTGCGGCGACTCCTTCAGCTGACCCAGCCGTACCAGCCATGTCACAGGGCCTGGACGATCTCCGCGCCATCGGCGCCATCAGCGGGATCGACCAGGTCCTGTCTGCATACCAGGCCGGGCTCTTCCCGATGGGCATCGGCCAGCACGGCGCACCGCCGATCGGCTGGTGGGCCCCGCTGACGCGCGGGGTGCTCAGGCCCGGAGACCTCCGCGTGACGCGTTCGCTCCGCCGCTCACTCACCCGCTTCACGTGGTCGGTCGACGCCGCCTTCGCCGAGGTGGTGGCTGGCTGCGCAGACCCTGACCGCGACGGCGCCTGGATCACCCCGCAGATCGCACAGCTGTACCAGCGCCTGCATGAGGCAGGCCACGCCCACTCGATCGAGGTCTACGAAGACGGCCGGCTCGCCGGCGGACTCTACGGGGTCGCGTTCGGCGGGGTGTTCTGCGGGGAGTCGATGTTCCACACCAGCCGCGACGCCTCCAAGGTCGCCCTTGTCAGGCTCGTCGAACTGCTCGACAGCGTCGGCGATCACACCCCGTGGATCATCGACGCGCAGTGGCAGACCTCGCACCTCGAAACACTCGGCGTGTCGGAGGTCAGCGGGTTCGAGTACCTCGAAGCGCTTGCCGTCGCGCGGGGCGGCCGTCATTTCCAGGCTTTTCTCACGAAATGAGCAGTCGGAAGTGAATTTCTACCTCTTGTAGCGGTAAGGTGGACGAGAACAAAGTCAGTGTTCGGCGATTCGCGTGCGTCCGCTCAGATGAGAGGGCCTGCGAGGAGCTGACAAAGTTGCGAAAGGCTGCACGTGGATTCTCCGAATCAGCCAGTCCGCTCGGGCCCCACAGCCTGGGCCAAGCGGCTCGGTGTCATTGGCGCCCTGGGTGCCGTTGCGCTGCTCTCCGGCTGCTCGAAGGAGCACTGGGAAGTAGGATTCCTCCCACCTGAGTCCAAGGGAGCGACGTCCCACACGGATCACTACATTCACCTGTGGAACGGCGGCTGGATCGCCGCGCTCATCGTCGGTTTCGTCACCTGGGGCCTGCTGCTGTGGTGCGTCGTCGCCTACCGCCGTCGCAAGCACGAGCGCGGACTGCCCGTCCAGCTGGCCTACAACATGCCGGTCGAGATCCTCTACACGGTCGTGCCGATCATCCTCGTCGTCGGCTTCTTCTTCGAGACCGTCAAGGCTGTGGAGAACACGATCTATGACGACACTCCCGGCGAGGTCGTCGTCGAAGTGGTCGGCAAGCAGTGGGCGTGGGACTTCAACTACATCACTGAGGACGCCTACTACTCCAGCGTTCAGGTGAATCTCGATGGAACCGAGAAGGCCGGCGAGAAGGTCCCGGTTCTGTACCTGCCGTCGAACACCGACCTGGAGATCCAGCTGCGCTCCCGCGACGTCATCCACTCGTTCTGGGTTCCGGCATTCCTCGAGAAGCGGGATATGATCCCAGGCCGCACGTCGTCGCTGCACTTCCAGGCGCTGAAGGAAGGCGAGTACGTCGGCAAGTGCGCTGAGCTCTGCGGCGAGTTCCACTCCGAGATGCTCTTCAACGTCAAGGTCGTCTCCATGGACGAGTACAAGGCGTACACCGACTCGCTGCGCGAGGAAGGCAACACCGGCCGCCTCGGACCCGAGTACGACCGCACTGACTGGTACAAGAACCCACATGAGGGAGGGGATGACGAGTGACCGCAGTCGCTGATAGCAACCGCACTGTCACAGTCGACCAGGCACCTGTGCCCAAGAGCCTGGGCAAGGTCATCGTCAACTGGATCACGTCGACGGACCACAAGACCATCGGGTACATGTACCTGATCGCGTCGTTCACGTTCTTCTGCATCGGCGGCGTCATGGCGCTGCTCATCCGCCTCGAGCTCTTCGAGCCGGGCATGCAGG
The DNA here is from genome assembly GCF_025147615.1 of Brevibacterium luteolum. Taxonomy (NCBI): domain Bacteria; kingdom Bacillati; phylum Actinomycetota; class Actinomycetes; order Micrococcales; family Brevibacteriaceae; genus Brevibacterium; species Brevibacterium luteolum. The sequence continues at coordinate 7,368 of NZ_JALXPM010000049.1, forward strand.
TCCTGGAGACCAAGGAGCAGTACAACCAGCTGTTCACTATGCACGGCACGCTCATGCTGCTGATGTTCGCAACTCCGCTGTTCGCTGGATTTGCGAATGTCATCATGCCGCTGCAGATCGGCGCTCCTGACGTGGCATTCCCGCGCCTGAACGCTTTCGCCTTCTGGCTCTTCCTGTTCGGCAGCCTCATCGCCTGCGCCGGCTTCCTCACCCCGCAGGGTGCGGCATCGTTCGGCTGGACGGCCTACGCCCCGCTGTCGAACACGACGTTCACACCGGGCATCGGCGGACACATGTGGGTCATGGGCCTGGCTTTCCAGGGCTTCGGCACGATCCTCGGCTCGGTGAACTTCATCACCACCATCATCACGATGCGCGCCCCGGGCATGACGATGTTCCGCATGCCGATCTTCACCTGGAACACCCTCATCACCGGTATCCTCGTGATGATGGCGTTTCCGCCGCTGGCCGCCGCCCTGCTCGCGCTCGGCGCCGACCGCATCCTCGGCGCACACGTCTTCAGCCCGGAGAACGGCGGCCCGATCCTGTGGCAGCATCTGTTCTGGTTCTTCGGTCACCCGGAGGTCTACGTCATCGCGCTGCCGTTCTTCGGCATCGTCTCGGAGATCTTCCCGACTTTCAGCCGCAAGCCGATCTTCGGCTACAAGGGTCTCGTCTACGCAACGATCGCGATCGCGGCGCTGTCCGTGACGGTGTGGGCACACCACATGTACGTCACCGGCGCGGTGCTGCTGCCGTTTTTCGCCTTCATGACGATGCTCATTGCCGTCCCGACCGGTGTGAAGATCTACAACTGGATCGGCACGATGTGGCGCGGTTCGCTCACATTCGAGACCCCGATGCTCTGGTCGCTCGGCTTCCTCGTCAGCTTCGTCTTCGGTGGCATCACTGGTGTGGTGCTGGCCAGCCCGGCATTGGACCAGCAGCTGTCTGACTCCTACTTCGTCGTTGCGCACTTCCACTACGTCATCTTCGGCACCGTGGTGTTCGCAATGTTCGCCGGATTCTACTTCTGGTGGCCCAAGTGGACGGGCAAGATGCTCGACGAGACCCTGGGCAAGATCCACTTCTGGCTCCTGTTCATCGGCTTCCACGGCACGTTCCTCGTCCAGCACTGGATGGGTGCCGACGGCATGCCGCGTCGTTACGCCGACTTCCTGCCGCAGGACGGCTGGACCTGGATGAACCAGATCTCCACCGTCGGCGCACTGATCCTCGGCCTCTCGATGATCCCGTGGTTCTGGAACGTCTGGGTCACCGCACGCAAGGCACCGAAGGTCACCGTCAATGACCCGTGGGGCTACGGCTCCTCGCTCGAATGGGCGACCTCCTGCCCGCCGCCGCGTCACAACTTCACCTCGCTGCCGCGCATCCGCTCGGAGCGCCCGGTGTTCGACGCCAACCACCCCGAGCTCCTCGAGCTCGCTGGTCACCCGCGTGACGCCTACTCGATGATTGAGAAGAAGGAGACCGCCAAGTGAAGACTGCAGCAATCATCTTCTCCTCAGGGCTGTTCTTCTTCGTCCCCGTCGCGATCGTCTACGGCATCCTGACGGACTTCAAAGAGCTCGTCGGATTCCCGGCCATCCTGCTGCTCGGCGGTATGGCCATCATGATCGGCGGTTACCTGTTCCTGCAGCACCGCAGCGTCGGAGACACTCCGATGGATCGCCTCGATGCCGAGATCTCTGACGAACACTACGAGTACGGCTTCTACAGCCCGTGGAGCTGGTGGCCCATCATCATCGCCACCGGTGCAGGCATCTGCTTCCTCGGCGTTGCCGTGGGATGGTGGATCTTCCCGTTCGGTGCCGTGATCGCCTTCATCGGCGTCATCGGACTCGTCTACGAGTACAACCGGGGCGACCACGCACACTGATGCTCTGTGAGCCCGAGGGCCTGCCAGGATGTTCATCATCCTGGCAGGCCCTTTTCGCTGCTGTCGCGACTCAAACCTGTGGGCGGACGAGCAGGAAGTGCGCGCTGCGACGATCCGAGCCTTGCGCAGAGCTTGCCACCTCTGTGGAGGAGAGGCCGGTAACGCTTCCAGCGCCGGCCAGCCATCCACCACCGATTTGGCAGTTGATCGAGGCCGACGCAGTGTGCATGCCGCGTACCGCGTACGTCCAGCCTGCAGCTGTGATGAGCGGTGCCAGCAGTTTCGAGCGGCCCGTCGGTCGCCGGTGTCCGTCACTTCTAATGCGGAGAGGCTCCCGCCGCGCAGCCGTGTGCTGGACGTTGCGGGCTCTCCGAAGACATCGTGAATGGGCAGAGCGCCGCTGAGTCCGCTGCCGGTGCCGTGTAAGAAGATGACGATCGAGAATCTCTGCGCTTTCTATCGTCGATGGACAGGATACGCATCCTGCGGCAGAGCCAGTCGTCCTTCGCAGCCGGGCAGCCGCCCAGGAAGGAGCGGCCCTATTGACGGCCCAGTTGCAGAGGTCGGCTGAACGAGCGGTCGATGTGGAAGCATGTGACGCCGGCCTGCGAACGCACTGCTCAAGCCTGGTTCCAGCACGCAGAAGCCGGCATGGTTGAGACGCGATCTCATCGGCTGCTGCGCGCAACCCTCCTCAAGGCTGAATTGCATGTCGCCGAGGAGGCCTACGGGCCGCCCGTATGGTGACGCGCGGGGAAGGCTTGATCCGAGACGCGAGTGGCCGTCGTCCGCGGGGGAGCAGGATCAGAGGGGGCCAGAGCGGCTCCGTGCTTCATCAATCCCGTGAGGCGACTCTGAAGAATAGAGCAGGCGCTAGGTTCGAGGGATATCCCGGCGCTCCGAGCGTTGATTCCGCGACGTGCGGCAGCAGCTATCCCAGACGTGCTGCGACGGGGCGCTGTCATTCCTGGAAGCTGTCAGCCAGCGCCCCTGGAAGTTACGAAAGAGGCGCCAGTCGCAAAGACTGGCGCCTCTCTCAGGTGATCAGCGAATCAGTGGCCGATCGAGCCACGGGATCCGACTTCGTGGCTGCCGGCTTCCACTGCGTGGTGATCGTGGTGAGCGGCATCGAGCTCTTCCTTCGTCACCGGTGCGACCCGATCCTCGTAGAAGTACTTCGCGATGGTCGCGCGGCGCCTCTCACCCTTAGAGATCTTCCCATCAGGTCCGGGCTCGGCCGGGATGTAGCGCGGCGAATCATAGGCCATGAGCTTCCACAGCTTGTGCGGGTCGAGCGGCTTGTGGCGCTCTTGGAACTCGCCGTGCGGCAGACGGATGATCTCACCGGATTCGAAGCCATGCAGGACGATCTCCCGATCCTTCCGCTGCAGTCCCAGGCAGACCCGCTTCGTGATGATGAAGCCGAGGATCGGTCCAAGGAAGAACATGATGCGGAAGATGTAGATCATGTCGTTGAGCGACATGTGGAAGAACACGGCCATGAGGTCACCGGAAGCGGCGGCCCACATGACTGCGTACCACACGACTGCGGCCACACCGACAGCCGTACGCGTCGGGTTGTTGCGCGGGCGGTCGAGGATGTGGTGTTCGCGGTAATCCTTCGTCAGCCAGGCTTCGAAGAACGGCCAGATCGCCATGGCGCCGAACAGCACGAGGGCTGCGAGCAGTGCGGTGTTGATGTTGAGGCTGAATGGCAGTCCGAAGATGTAGAACTCCAGCCAGCCCGGAACGATACGCAGGTATCCGTCCATCCAGCCGATGTACCAGTCAGGCTGCGTACCAGCCGAGACGGGAGACGGGTCGTACGGTCCGTAGTTCCACACGGCGTTGATGGTGAAGATGCCGGACAGGAACGACAGCAGGGCGAAGATCATGAAGAAGAAGCCGCCACCCTTCGCAGCGAAGGTCGGCAGAACGGGCTCGCCGACAACGTTGCGGTTGGTGTGTCCGGCGCCCGGCCACTGGGTGTGCTTGTGGATCACGACGAACATCAGGTGGATCGCGATGAAGGCGATGATGAGCGCCGGGACGATCATGATGTGCAGCGTGTACAGGCGGGACACAATGTCGACACCGGGGAACTCTCCTCCGAACAGGAAGAAGGAGGTGTAGGTGCCGATCAGCGGGATCGACTTCAGAAGACCGTCGATGATGCGCAGGCCGTTGCCGGAGAGCAGGTCATCAGGCAGCGAGTAGCCGGTGAAGCCTGCACCCATGCCCAGGGCGATGAGCGCGATGCCGACCATCCAGTTGATCTCACGCGGGCGGCGGTATGCGCCGGTGAAGAAGATGCGCAGTGCGTGAACCGAGACGGCAACCATGAACAGCAGGGCTGCCCAGTGGTGCATCTGGCGGATGAAGAGTCCGCCGCGGATCTCGAACGAGATCGCCAGAGTCGATTCGTAGGCCTCGGACATCTCGACGCCCTGCAGCGGAATGTAGGGGCCTTCGTAGATGGCGTGACCCATCGCCGGCTTGAACCAGAACGTCAGGAACGTGCCGGTCAGAACCAGGATGATGAAGGTGTAGAGCGCAACCTCACCCAGCATGAAGGACCAGTGGGAGGGGAAGATCTTGCGTCCGAATTCACGGACCATCTTCGAGGCGCCGACGCGGGTCTCGGCAAAGTTCGCCGCCTTGCCGACCGCGGTAGTGGGTTCGTGCGTCATCGTCATTCTACCGAAGTCTCCCTCATGTTGATCTCCCAGAAGGTCGGTCCGACGGGCTCAGGGAAGTCGCGCTGAGCCACGAGGTAACCCTCGTCGTCGACTGCGATCGGCAGCTGGGGCAGCGGGCGCTTAGCCGGTCCGAAGATGACCGCGCAGTGGTTGGTCACGTCGAAGGTCGACTGGTGGCACGGGCACAGCAGGTGGTGCGTCTGGTGCTCATACAGTGCGACGGGGCAGCCGACGTGGGTGCAGATCTTGGAGTAGGCGACGATGCCGTCGACGCCCCAGTCTTCCTTCTCGGGATCCGTGTTGAGCTCGCGTGGGTCAACGCGCATGAGGAGAACAGCGGCCTTGGCCTTCTCATCAAGCGGGTGCTCCGACTCGTGCATCTTCTCCGGGATCACGTGGAAGGCCGAACCGATGGTGACTTCTTCGGCGCGGATGTAGCGATCCTCTTCCGGAACCATGCCCGGGTCCTGGCACAGGCGCACGCCCGGACCCCAGAGGGTCTTGAACAGGCTGTCACCCGGCAGCGGTCCCAGGTCGCGGAAGACCAGGATCGCCGGCAGCGGAGCAAGCGCGACCGCTGCGATGAGGGTGTTGCGCAGGAACGGACGGCGGGCGATGCCCGACTCCTCCTTCGCCTGGTTGAGGATCTCAACGGCCACAGCCTGATCCTCTTCCGAGCCGGCGATGTCATGGCGGCTCTCGACGACCTCGGCGTCGGGGATGAGCTGGCGGGCCCACAGGATGACGCCGATGCCGATGCCGGCCAGGGCGGCCGTCGCAGTGATGCCGAACGCCGTGTTCTGCAGGCGCAGGTTGTTGTACGTACCCGGCTCTGAGTCGAACAGGAAGTACGACACGATGAAGCCGATCGTTCCGATCATCGACAGGATGAACCAGCCGGCGATCTGGCGTTCGGTGATGCGCTCAGCCTGCGGCGAGCTGTCAGTGACGCGTGGCTTGTGCTCGGGCAGACCAGGGTTGGTGTGCCCGTTCACCTGCTCGAGCTGGCTGCCGGCTTCGGCAGTGAGATGCTTCGAGGTCATTCGCTTCCTCGTCTATTACTCGATACGGATGAAAACTTGCGGGTTACTTCGAACGCGAGGACAGCCACATCGTGATGCCGATGACGCCTGCCAGGCCGAAGAACCAGATGAACAGACCCTCAGACACCGGTCCGAGCGAGCCCAGGGAGAATCCGCCGGGAGGGGTCTCCTCGGTGACTTCCTTGATGTAGGCGATGACGTCGCGCTTCTGCTCAGGGGTGAGGTTCGCGTCGTTGAAGATCGGCATGTTCTGCGGGCCGGTCTGCATGGCCTCGTACAGGTGCTTCTCGGAGACGCCGGAGAGGCTCGGGGCGTACTTGCCGCGGGTCAGTGCACCACCGGCACCGACGACGTTGTGGCACATCGCGCAGTTGGTGCGGAAGAGTCCGCCACCGGCTGCTGCGTCACCCTTGGAAGGATCCAGGTACTCGTCCTCCGGAACTGCCGGTCCGGGGCCGAGGGATGCGACGTAGGCAGCCATCTGACGGGTCTGCTCTTCGCTGAACTGGGGCTGCTTGACCTGAGCCTGCGGGCCCATCATCTGCAGCGGCATGCGGCCGGTGCCGACCTGGAAGTCGACAGCAGCGGCGCCGACGCCGATGAGGCCGGGGCCGTTCTCGGTTCCCTCACCGCTCATGCCGTGGCATGTCGCGCAGTTCGTGATGAAGAGCTTCTCGCCTTCCTCAACATCTGAGGCGGAGTACTCTTCAGCGTTCGCAGTGCTCGTTCCGGTGAATGCGGCGTATGCGCCTCCGGTGAGGAGCAGGCCGACGAGCAGGAGCACGACGAGTGCCATGGGGTGCCGGCGTCGTTCCGCTAGAAGCTTCACTAGTTAGTCCTTTTGTTGCAGTTGCCAGGGGTGAGGTCTTACGGGCGCGTCACATCAAGATGTAGATGACGAAGAACAGGCCAACCCACACGACGTCGACGAAGTGCCAGTAGTACGACATGCAGATGGCGAACGTCGCCTCTCGATGGCCGAAGCGCTTTGCGGCGTGGGCGCGTCCGATGACGAGCAGGAACGCGATGAGTCCGCCGAGCACGTGGAGGCCGTGGAAACCGGTGGTCAGGTAGAAGACCGAACCGTAGGCGTTCGAGTTGATTGCGATGCCCTCGGAGACGAGGGTGGCGTACTCGAAGACCTGGCCGCCGATGAAGATCGAGCCGAGGATGAAGGAGAGGTAGTACCACTCGATCATGCCCCACGAGCCGATGTTCATGAGCCCGCCGGTGCGGCGCGGCTTGAAGTGCTCAGCCTTGAAGACACCCAGCTGGCAGGTGACCGATGAAAGCACCAGGATCGACGTGTTGATCGAAGCGAACACGACGTCGTGCTTAGCGGTCTCCATCTCCCACATCTGGGGCACAACGGACCGGATGGTGAAGTACATGGCGAAGAGCGCGGCGAAGAACATCAGCTCGCTCGACAGCCACACGATGAACCCGACTGTCGTCGTGTTGGGCCTGTTTACGACTGGATGAACCGGCGCTGTTGAAGTTGCAGTGGCAGTAGACACGCCTCCATTATTACCCAGTCCGCAGGATAAATTCACCTTTTGCTCAGCTAGTTGAGTGAGTTTTTCTACAGCGTGTGGAATTTCCAGCGAGAACTCGCGGCCGGTCGGTTCGTCACGACTCTGCAACGTGCGCGTGTCGCGAACTCCGAACCGCGTCGAAACGGCATCGGCGCACATCAGCGGCCGGTCCCGAGGTGGGGGACGGGCGGAGGTTCGGATCGCCGCTTGCGCAGAGCCGCCGGTGAACGGGTTCGGTGTGCTGTGTGCGTGGCGCGTAGGATGTTTCGGTGACAGCCTGGCCGCTGTCCGCATGATCCGCACCAACTCGAAAGGCCCCTATGTCTGCCGTTCCTTCTGCAGCCGATGCTCCTGCCACCGTCTCCGGTGTGCGGGAGTGGCCGGATCTGCTCGTGGCTCTGATGAACAAGGAGAACCTCGACGCGGCGACCGCCGGGTGGGCGATGGACGAGATCATGTCCGGCAGCGTCCCGGATGTGACGATGGCGGCATTCCTCGTCGCCCATCACGCCAAAGGGGAGACGGTTGAGGAGATCACCGGCTTGGTCGAGGCGATGATGGGACATGCCGTGCCGCTGGAAGGCCTCAGCGATGCTGTCGACATCGTCGGCACTGGCGGAGACCGGGCCAAGACCGTCAACATCTCATCGACTTCCTCGTTCGTCATCGCCGCAACCGGCCAGCGTGTCGTCAAGCACGGCAATCGAGCGACCTCCTCGGCCTCGGGCTCGGCTGACGTGCTCGAAACGCTTGGACTTGTGCTCGATCTGACTCCCGAGCAGTCGCGGCAGCTTGCCGACGAGGTGGGGATGGCCTTCTGCTTCGCCAACGTCTACCACCCGGCCATGCGCTTCATCGCCCCGGTGCGCCGGGCGATCAAGGTGCCTTCGGCGTTCAACATTCTGGGGCCATTGACCAATCCTGCGCGCACCCGTGCCACGGCGATCGGTGTTGCGAGCAGGGAGATGGCGCCGCTGGTTGCCGGTGTTCTGGCCCGCCGGGGCGACTCGGCAGTCGTGTTCCGTTCACAGGATGGGCTTGATGAGCTGAGCAACACCGCAGTCAACGACGTCTGGGAGGTCCGCGACGGGGAGATCACGCACAGCAAGTTCGACGCTTGCAGCCTCGGCTTCGCGCGGGTGACCAAGGACGACCTGCGCGGTGGCGACCCGGCATTCAACGCCCAGGCCATCCAGAGCGTGCTGGCCGGTGAGCACTCGCCAGTGCGCGACATCGTCCTGCTCAACTCCGCCGCCGCACTCGTCGCTGCGGACCCGTCTGCCGAGGGGCCTTTCGCTGAGCGCCTTGCGGCGAAGATCGAGATCGCCCGCGAGCATCTCGACTCCGGCGCAGCGTACGACAAGCTGCAGGAGCTCATCGCCGCTTCCCGTCGTCTCTCAGGCCGCGACGAGGTGCCTGTAGAGGGGTGATCTGCTCAGCCCCTCACTGCGGGGCTGAGCTGCTCGTCGGGGCGAAGCCGCTGGTGTGCAGCCCGAATGCATGTCCGCATCGGGGTGCACACCAGGTTCCGGTGACCGACAGCAACTGGGTGCCCGACCGCTGCAGCCAGCGGAGCACGATATCGGTCTCCTCTTCATAGGTGCTGCCTGTGCCCGGAACCGGCTCATCGACATGCTCGCCCGTCAGCTGCAGGGCTGACACGACTTCTGGAATCCGGCTCGGATGCGCGACGTGCGCACTGCCTGCCAGTTTTCCGTATCGGATCAGGGCTACGTCGTCACCGGCTGCTGGGTTGCCGTACTCGCGCGGCTGGGCGGCGATGATCTCAGGCACGGCGTAGAGCCCGCGCCGCTGCTCATCGGACACGGTTGTGCGCAGCAGGTCAGCTGCGAGGTCGCGGATCTCAGCGGCGCGCTCGTATCGCTGCGTCGCGCTGGCGGCGATCATCGCCTCGCGGATCTGTTCGAGCAGTCCGGAGGAATCGCCGCTGAGAAAGGAGACGAGATCGGTCAGCTGGGTGAGGTACTCTTCCTGGCTCTGGCCGATGCACGGGCCGGCGCACCGTCCCATTTCAGCGGCTGCGCAGGGGGTTCGGCGGGCTGCGGCAGCCGACCGCGTGCACCGCTTGACGGTGACGACGCGTTCTAAGGTGTCCTTGATCCGCTGTGCGGTTGCCTGTGATCTGAACGGCCCGAGGCGGGGGTGCCGCTCCGGTCTATCGGCCGCAGGCGGAGTCCGCGTCACCGACAAGCGAGGGTACGGCTCGTCTGTCAGCCGCAGCCACGCGCGCTTATGGGCGTTCTTCGAACGCCGGTTGTACGGCGGCTGCAGCTCGGCGATGAGCCGTACCTCCCGGACATTGGCCTCAAGTACGGTCTCGCACACCAGTGTCGAGACTTCCTGTGTCGCGGTGATCATCTCGGTCATCCGTCCGCGTGTTTCTCCGGCGTTGAAGTACTGACGCACACGTGCGGCCATGTTCCGGCTGGTGCCGATGTACAGCGTGCGGCGCGAACCATCGAGGAACATGTAGACGCCTGGCAGTGCGGGCACATCGCGCGCCAGATGCGATTTCCGCTGGCGCTTCTGCCAGCCGGAGGTGCGCACGGTCCCCAGCTCTTCAAGGGTGGTGATCCCGTATGAGCCGAAGCGCTCGAACAGGTGGTGCAGGATCTCATTCGTGGCCCTGGCATCGTCGAGAGCGCGGTGAGTCGGTGGTGTCTGGGTGGCGAAGTGCTGCGCCAACGTTGCCAGCTTGTGATTGCGGACCTCGGGCCGGGGTACGACATGGCGTGCAAGGCGAACTGTGTCGAGCACGTGCGGGTTCGGCCACTGATAATCCAGGCGTGCGCACGCAGCCTTGAGAAACCCGATGTCGAATCCTGCGTTGTGGGCGACCAAGACAGCTCCGCGGCTGAACTCCAGAAAGCTCGGCAGCACAGCATGAATCGTTGGTGCTCCTGCCACCATTCCATTGGTGATGCCGGTGAGGCGCTCGACGAACGCAGAGATGACCGCCTGTTCGGGGCGCACAAGGGTGGAGAACTCACCAACCACCTCACCGCCTAGAGTTTTGACCGCACCGATCTCGGTGATCTCCTCGCGCTGCGCGTGGGCACCGGTTGTCTCCAGGTCCACAGTCACGAAAGTGACGTCGTGCAGAGGCGTGCCCACATCGGCGAAGGAAAGCTGCCCACTGCGGGGCTGCGAGGCCTGATCGAACAGCGGGGGCTGGTGGCTGGCTGGCATAGGAACATGATGTCACGCGCCGCAGACAACGCCTCGGACTGCGATGCAGTGATCGGATCGCCAGGCGATGTCAGTGGGTGCCCGTAGCGTCAATGGTGCACGTTCATCGACACAGCACTGACCTGAGGAGCTGACCATGATTGTCGAATGCACCCACCCTGACCACCTCATCGATGCCACCGGACGAATCGACTGTCCCGCCCCTAACTGCCTGGCAGCAGCAATCGACCGCAGCGACGTCGGCCAGCGGCCCAACCCGATGGATCGCCTGCCTGCTCAGCGTCCGGACTGGATTCTCTCCAGCCCGGACGTGCTGGAGGAGTGTGAGGTCGAGGCGCTGGCAATCCTCGGAGACGCAGGCCTCGTACCGCAGCTCGTCAGCCTCGGACCTGAAGACGCCACGACTGAGATGCGTCCTGCCGGCCTGCGCGGTTCAATGCTGCGGAACGCCAGAGGCGCCTGATCGGCTGCATCCGGAAGGCTGAGGGGAATACTCAGACCTGCGCGCCGTCACCGTCATCGGGTGAGCGGTACTGGGGGAGATGCCGAATCAGCACGAAGGTGCTGAGCAGTATCACCACGATGATCCCGACGAGCGCGTAACCGGGCAGCCCGCGAAACAGGAAGGCGCTGAGGACCAGCGCGCTGATGCCGCCGATGAGCCCGACGATGCCGAGCATGAAGAGCGGGGAGGCGGTTCGCCAGCCGACCGGTCCGGGATCCGGTGGCTGCCACTCCTCGTCCTCGGCTAGCGCGTCGCGGATCTCGTCCGAGGACATCTCCGGCACGAACCCCTGGTCGCGGTTGATGTCGGATACGAGATCCTCCCACCGCGTATCGTCAACACGCTCGCTGTCATCCAAGGCGTCCCACGTGGGCTCGAACTTGTCATCGTCTGATGAGGAGTGGTCGTCGCGTGAGGATGGAGACATCTCAGCTCGTCCGGACGCTGCTGTCGGTGTTCACGGCGCTGACGATCTCGCCCACGATGACATCTGCGTCGTAGTCGACTGCGGCCACGTGGTAGCTGCGGCGCAGAATGACGACACGCGGCGAGGTGAGCAGGGCGTTGCGCAGCAGACGAGCCGAGCGGGGGTGAACGACATGGTCGGTGGTCGAGATGCACAGCGTTGTCGGTGCCGACACCTGCCACAGGCGACGGCGCAGGTGTTTGAGCTCTTGGTGCAATGACGCCACTGCGGCCACCGGCGTCTGTGTATACGCGTGCTCGGCTGCTCCGGGCAGCGCGATGTCGCCGCCGATGCCGGGAACGGACTTGATGACGTGCCGAAGGATCGGTGTCAGCGGGGCCAAGGGGGAGTCGACGTATAGCGCTGGATTGATGAGCACGAGCCGGTCAACCAGGTCCGGATGGTCGGCTGCCAATGTCAGGGCCAGCGCTCCGCCCATCGACAGGCCGACCACGATGACGGTGTCGTGCTCGTCGGCGCAACCCATCAACGCTCTTTCAGCGTCGGCAAGCCAATCCTGCCAGCGGGTGCGGCTCATGTCCTGCCAGGTGGTGCCATGTCCTGCCAGTTTCGGCACGCTCACTGACACATCGGCCCGACTGGCAACCTCGCGCGCCACATCGGCGAAGACCGCCGGCGAACCGGTGAAACCGTGGAGGAAGAGGACAGCGGTCGACGAAGACTGCGAACTGATGTTGATCGCTGCATGGACGTCGTGCTCGTCGCCAGAGGCATTGTCGTACATGGGCACCAGACTGCCATATAAGGAGTGACTCTGACAGCGATTGAGCGCAGATCGACGATCGCGTGGGCGGGGGCGGGCGACCGCGAGCGTTTTCCTGCTCACCTCGGCGTTGTAGTAGTCTCGGATTCGTTCGTGACTCAGACTCGTCGAGAGGGGTCGAGTGTTCTACTGGCTGCTCAAGCGCATCATCGTCGGGCCATTCCTGCGTGCGCTCTTCCGCCCGTGGGTGCGCGGCTTGGAGAACATTCCCGAGTCCGGCGGGGCGATCATCGCCGGCAACCATCTGTCCTTCATGGACTCGATCTTCGTGCCGCTCGTCGCACCCCGACCCGTTGTGTATCTGGCCAAGAAGGACTACTTCACAGGCCGAGGAGTCAAGGGCACCGCAACGAGGTGGTTCTTCCGGCTGACGAACCAGCTGCCCATGGACCGATCCGGCGGTTCGGCGTCTGAAGCGTCGCTGCACTCCGGGTTGAAGGTCCTCAATGGAGGCAATCTCCTCGGCATCTATCCAGAAGGAACCCGCAGCCCTGACGGCAATCTTTACCGCGGGCGCACCGGCGTGGCGCGGCTCGTCCTCGAAGCCGGCGTGCCGGTTGTGCCGGTTGCACTCATCGGAACTGACAAGGTCCAGCCTGTCGGTCGGATGCTTCCGCGGTTGCGCCGGATCGGCGTGGTGTTCGGAGAGCCTCTTGATTTCTCCGAGTACGAGGGCATGGCCGGTGACCGATTCCTCCTGCGGTCGATCACCGACGACATCATGTACGAGATCCTCCGCCTGTCTGGTCAGCGGTATATCGACACCTATGCCTCGTCAGCCAAGACGAAGCTGCTGGCTGCGAAGAAAGCAGACGATCAGCCGTCCGGTGATGCGAAGGCCTGATTCGACTGGGGTTCAGCTGGCACGCTGGAGTCGAAAGTCGTTCGATTTCTTCGATAACGGCGACACGCGCAAATCGTTATCGGCAGGTGTTTGGCCAGGGGAAACTCAGCCAGTAGGTTCGATGTGTACGTTAACCCCGAGTCGCTCGAAGGTCATGCGGTAGAATTGTGACACTGCCGCAAACCGGAATGCGACTTCGCTTCCCCTAGGGGCTAAAAGGAGGAGTCGGTGTGAACCGCTCAAGTCAGGAACAGGCTGCTGCGCCCGCCGTGCCGCCTTCAGCTCAAGGTCTGCTGTTCGATGATGATCTGCCGAACCTTGACGAAGACGCGGGCTACCGCGGAACGACAGTCATCAAGGTCGTTGGCATCACCTACCGCCAGCTCGACTACTGGGCACGCACCGATCTCGTCGTCCCGTCGATCCGGACTGCTACCGGTTCGGGATCGCAGCGGCTCTACAGCTTCCGCGACATTCTCGTCCTCAAGATCGTCAAGCGCCTTCTCGACACCGGAGTGGGTCTCCAGCAGATCCGCACGGCAGTCGGGCATCTGCGCGAACGCGGTGTGCAGGACCTGGCCACGATCACTCTGATGAGTGATGGATCGAGCGTCTTCGAATGCACGTCGACTGACGAGGTCATCGACCTAGTGCAGGGTGGCCAGGGAGTCTTCGCCATCGCGGTGGGAAGCGTTTTCCGCGAAGTCGAAGGATCGCTGGTTGAACTGCCAAGCGAGCGTCCGGAAGACGAACTGCCGCTCGTCGATGAGCTTGCGCAGC
>NZ_JALXPM010000005.1:0-85800 GCF_025147615.1 Brevibacterium luteolum
ACGAAGCCGAAGCCGCCACCGCCGGCTCCACAACATTCGGCAACCCCATCGACGGAATCAGAACAAACGCACAAACCCCAGCAACAACCGCGAACCACCGATTCGCATACACATACCAGAACACCAGCCACCACCCGATCCGAGACAAACCGAAACCCGAATCCTGAACAGGCGCCGAGTCTTACCTTGGAGTAAACTGCGCACCAACCACCCCAACCCCACCCGACACCCCGCCGTTACCAAACTGTGACCGAAAAGGCTCTGCCCTCTAGGCGAACATAGACACGTCCTCCAGCAACGATCCGTCCACTCCCGGAGCCCCTCAGCCGTCTTCGTCAAAGACGAGTCACGAAGTACCGGTTACAAAGACCGGGTCATTCTTTAGTCCTCAGATGCTGCAGACGCTTCCTAGCTGGTACCGCGCAGGTCGAGGCGCAGCTCGTGCGGGTTCTCAGGGCTCAGCGTCACCGGGATGCCCCAGTCCTGCTGGTAGAGGTGGCAGGCCGCGTGCAGCGGGATCTCCCCGTCCTCGGAGCCGTCGCAGGCCGCGGCCCGGGCGGTGATGTGCAGGACACCGGAGTCGATGCCATCGGCGATCTCGATCGTCCGCTCCAAACCTTCGCTACCGCCGGCGCCTGCGGTGATGAGCTCTGGCGGAGTGGACGAGACCTGCAGCTGGGTCGGGTCGCCGAACCGGTCGTCGAGCTTCTGCCCGGCAGGCACGCTGAACCCGACGGTGAGGGTCAGCGTGCCGGTGCCGAGCTCGGTGGCCGGGCGGGAGGTCTGCTGGGCGCCCTCGTCGACATGCTGTGCCTCAGCCGGGATGGCGACCCGGGTGAGCCGGTGGGCTGCCGATTCGGCGACGAGCAGGCTCGGCTGCTCGCCGTCACTGTCGGGCAGGACGAGGATGTCAGACGGTTCGTCGAGCCCGCGGGCCAACGTCGTGACCTCATCGGTGCGGGGCTCGTAGCGGCGGATCGCACCGTTATAGGTGTCGGCGATCGCCACCGACCCGTCGGGCAGTTCGGTCACACCGAGCGGATGCTGCAGGCGCGCCTCGGCGGCGGTCCCGTCGCGGAACCCGAAGTCGAACAGGCCCTGCCCCAGCTTCGACTCGACCACACCGGTGGCCGGGTCAAGCAGTCGCAGTGCCGAGGTCTCCGAATCGGCCAGCCACACGCAGCCGTCCGAAGCGGCTGCCACGCCGGAGGTCTGCGCATACCAGGCAGTTTCGGCGTCACCGTCGACGAGTCCTTCGTTCATCGTGCCCGACAGCAGCCGGATGGTGCCGGTCTGCGGGTTGAACGACCAGATCGTGTGGTTTCCGGCCATCGCGATGACGACCTCGCCGGTGGTCTCGGCGTAGTGGACGTCCCAGGGGCTGGAGAGCTTGATGGCATCGGCTGGGCCGTCGTAGCGGCCCGTGTCGCCGTGGGTGCCGGTGACGTTGTCGACAGCGCCGACCATGTACTGCTCGCCGGTACCGGCGACCGTCGAGATCTCACCGGTGTCGAGGTTGAGGCCGCGCAGCAGGTGGTTGACGGTGTCGGCGATGACGACGTGATAGCCGACCTCGGCTGCCAGCTCGGCCGGGAGTTCGGCTAAGCCGCCAGGTTCGCTCAGCTCGGCGGTCTCTGCCGGCCCGTCAGTCCGACCGCGTTCCCCGGAGCCGTAGCGGTGCAGGATGGTGCTGCCCGACGGGTCGTATTCGACGAGTGAGTGGTGTCCGGAGTCGGCGACGAGCAGGTTGCCTGCATGCTCGCCGGTGGTGAGCCGGATGAGCTTGCCGGGGTAGAACAGGTCGGTCTCGACTGGTGCCGGCGGGACGTAGGGGTCGTTGCCGCGGCGCAGGGTGCCTTTGGCCGCATGCTCTTCGATGAGGTCTTCGATGAGGGAGGCGAGCCCGGCAGCGTGGCCTTCACCGGACATCGAGGCCACCAGGTGGCCTTCGGGGTCGATGAGGGCGAGGGTCGGCCAGGCGCGGGCGGAGTACGCCTGCCAGGTCTGAAGGTCCGGGTCGTCGAGGACGATGTGCTCGACCTGGTAACGCTCGACGGCCTTGTCGACGGCTTCGACGGTGCGCTCGAACTCGAACTTCGGGGAGTGCACGCCGATGATGACGAGCTCGTCTGCGTATTTCTGCTCGATCGGGCGCAGCTCATCGAGCACGTGCAGGCAGTTGATGCAGCAGAAGGTCCAGAAGTCGAGCAGCACGACCTTGCCGCGCAGGTCGGCGAGGCTGAGGTCGATGCCGCCGGTGTTGATCCAGCGGCGGCCGGTGAGTTCAGGAGCGCGCAGGCGCAGAGCGTCAGTCATACCCTCATTGTGCCACCGCGGCTCACCTGTCTGCTTTGCGGCTGTCATATGTGTCAGCGGCATCCGAGACGGCGGCCACGAAAGAGAGGAGAAGTGCCATCATGGAGTCATGAACGATGCAGCCGCGACGAGCCCCGAGCCCCTCTCCTCCGAACATGCTCAAAAGATCCGCGACCGTCTCGATGCGGTGGCCGGTCAGGCCGCCGAGGCGGCAGAGCGCTCCGGCCGCACCGCTGACGATGTGCGGATCATGCTGGCGACGAAGACGCAGCCAGTGGAGAAGATCCGGGTCGCGATCGAGCACGGCTTCACACTCATCGGCGAGAACCGGGTGCAGGAACTGACCGGCAAGGCCGACGGCTTAGCCGATCTCGAGCACGAGACGCACCTCATCGGGCCGCTGCAGCGCAACAAGGTCAATCACACGCTGCGCGTCGACTCATGCACGTGCATCGAGTCGGTCGACAACCTGCCGCTGGCTGAGAAGCTGCACAACCGCCTGGAGGTTCTCGACCGCTGGATCGACGTCCTCGTCCAGGTCAACACCTCGCGTGAGGATTCGAAGTTCGGCACTGCTCCCGGGGCGGCGGCTGAGCTCATCGAGTCGCTGGCCCCTTTCGACCGGCTGCGGATCCGCGGGCTCATGACGATCGGGCTGCCCGGGGAGAGCGACGAGGTCATCCGCCCCAGCTACGCCGATCTGCGCCAGCTGCGCGACCGGCTCATCGACGAGGGGATCCTGGCACATGACGCGACGGAGCTGTCGATGGGCATGAGCGCTGACTTCGCCCTCGCGATCGAAGAGGGCGCGACAGTCGTGCGGATCGGCTCGAGCGTCTTCGGCGCCCGTCCAGCGCCCTGAGCGAGCTCCCCTCCCACCCACGCGACCACCGCCTCGGGACCGGGACGGCAGTCGAGCACCAACTCGCGGCAGTGGTGTGCTGAGAGTCACAGGATTCTCGCGTGAACCCGTGAGAACCGCGGAATCTCGCGCTTCTCGAACTGCCCGACAGCCTCGAAAACCTCCAGATGAGAGCCCTCTCATCGGCATTTCACGTCTGCCTCATGACCGGCCGGTTGACTGCTGCATGCAGCGACCAGTCGGCGCTGCGACCCCACCGTCAGCACGACGAGAATGTTGAGAAGAGAATCATGTCGCTTCTGGTGACTCCCGCACAGACCCCCGCCACCAGCGCTGCTGCGGACCGCTCGGTTGCCGCCGCCGCTCCCACTGCCGCCCCGGCGGCCCAGCCGCTCCGGCAGCGCCTCGAGCGCGCCAAGTGGGCGTACTCGACCCGCTTCGCCAAGCAGTTCGTCGAGCTCTCCACCGACGTCGAACTCATCACCGACCCCGACTACGCACCGCAGGCCGGCGATGTCGTCCTCGCCCGGGTGCTGGAGATCGGCCAGCACAAGCGGCTGGAATCCCCGGACTCCCGCAAGGCTCTGCTGTTCCCCGGTGACGAGATCGTCGTCGCCTACGGCGCACGCTACGCACCCGATCAGTTCCACGCTGTCGTCCCGCCGGCGCTCTCCGACTGCCATCTGGCCGCCGCCGGCGGCATGGCCGCTGCCGTCATCGAGCAGCACGCCAGCGTCGACGCCCCCACGCAGATCCAGCCGATCGGCGTGCTGCGCGACCAGTCGGGAGCCATCACCCTCACCCGTGCCGCCCACCGCAGCGTCGACACCGGCATCACCGCCGTGACGCAGCGGCGCGGGCACCGCGTGCCGGTCATCGCAGTGCTGGGCACCTCGATGAACTCCGGGAAGTCGACGACGCTGGCCTGCCTGGCCAACGGCCTGGCCGCAGCCGGCCTGCGGGTCGCCGCCGGCAAGGCGACGGGAACCGGCGCCGGCAACGACGCGCGGCTGTTCGCCGATGCCGGGGCGGCGCATGTCCTCGACTTCACCGACTTCGGCTACTGCTCGACCTTCCAGCTCAGCCTCACCGAGGTCCGCGACCTGTTCCTCACCCTTGTCGACGAGCTCGCCGGCGGCCCGGCCGGCAGCACGGTCGATGCCGATGTGGTGCTCGTCGAGATCGCCGACGGCATCTACCAGGGCGAGACCGCACAGCTGCTCGCCGACGCGGAGTTCGCCGGGGTCGTCGACCACCTCGTGTTCTCTGCCGGGGACGCCCTCGGCGCAGTCGGCGGGGTGAGCGTGCTGCGCAGTCTCGACCGCGAACCCGCGCTCGTCTCCGGCGTCGTCACCGCCTCGCCGCTGGCCGCCGCCGAGGCGCGCACCGCACTCGATGTGCCGGTCACCGGAACCTACGAGCTGTGCCTGCCCGAGATCGCGCTGTCGGTCTTCGACGGTGCCGGCATGGCATCGGCCGCGAAGGCAGCGGCCGGACGGTCATGAGCGCGCAGGCGTCCGCCGCTGCGGCCGCTGCTGCAGCGCAGCGTCCAGGCCCCTACCACCTGGCGGTGCATACGGTGTGCGCGCGCGTCGGCAGCACTGGCAGGGCCACCCGTGGGATGCTGCCGCGGCTGGCCGCCGGGGTTCGCCGCCGCTGGCTGGCCGGGCTGGTGGGCATCGGCCTCGGGCAGGCCGCACTCGGCGGGCTGGGCGCCTGGGCGCTCATCCGGATGCAGTCGGCCGGTGCTGCCAGCACGCTCGTCTTCGGCTTGTCGGTGGCCGTGCTCGTCCTCTCCGCACTGGGGGTCGGGACACTGAAGATCCACGAGCGCACCGTCGCCGAGCGCCTCGGGCAGGACTATGTCCATCAGCTGCGCCTGCGGCTGCTCGGCTCGGCACTGAGCCCCGGGGAGCGCACCTCGCTGGGCGTGACGGTCGCACGCACCACCAACGACCTGTCCTCGGTGAAGAACTGGGTGTCCCAGGGCATCGCACCTGCCCTCGTCGGCGTGCCGCTGATTCTGGGGACCAGCGTCATCCTGCTCGTCCTGCACTGGCAGCTGGCACTCGGATTCATCATCCCGGTCGCCGTGCTGGGGGTGCTGCTCGTGTGGTTCAAGCAGCCGATGTTCGAGCGCACCTGCACTCTGCGACGCACCCGCGGCCGGCTGGCCGCCCGGATCGCTGAGACGGTCACCGCCGCCGAGACGATCATCGCCGACGGCGGGCGCGACCGTGAGCTCAAGCGCATCACCAGCCAGTCCGCACAGCTGGCCGAGCATGCTGTCACCCGGGCTGAGACCGTCGGTGCGCTGCGCGCTGCCGGTGCGGTCGCCGGCCTGCTCGCCAGTCTGCTCGTCGCCGCGATCGGCATCGCCACCGCCGCCTCCCCCGGGACGGTGATGGCGGCGATGGCCCTCACCGGCATCGCGACCAGCCCGATCCTCGATCTCGGCCGGATCATCGAGTACCGTCAGACCTTCCTCGCCGCCCGCAGGATCATCGGACCCGCGCTTTCCGCCGCCGATGAGCGCAGCGAGCAGGCGGCCGCCCGGCGGGCAGCCAGTGCCGAGCTCACCTGCCCGCTGCCAGCCGCCGCTGCCGGTTCGGTGGTGCTGAGCGCACCGGGCCTGCTGGAGCAGCCGCTCACCGCCGCCCCCGGTGAGGTGGTCTGGCTCGCTGACGACGGCGGCCGGGCCAGTGCCCTCATGCGCCGGATCGCCGGTCTCGACTCCAGCGGCCACACGCTCAGCGCCGGCAGAGCTGCGGAATCCGCGCAGCCTGATGCGTTCTGGGCCGACGGGCAGAATCTGCTCTCCCTGTCCCCGACCACGCGCCGCCGGCTGGTCGGCTGGGCGCGCGCGGGCACCGTGTTCGAACGCGGTCGGCTGGATCGCGCCCTGCACTACCGCCGCCCGGATCTGGATGGACAGTTCGACGCCGCCACCCTCGACCGGGTCGGTCTCGACGTCGATGCACTGCCGAAGGGTGCCCGCACGATGCTGCGTGCCGGCGGCCAGCCGCTCTCCCGCAGTGAGCGCGCCCGCCTCGCCCTGGCCCGCGCGGTCTATGCCGATCCGCCGCTGCTGCTCATCGACGGCCTTGACGGGGATCTCGGCGCAGCCGGGACGGCCATGCTGACGTCTGTGCTCGCTGATTACCCCGGTGTGGTGCTCTTCGCCGGCTCACCTGCCGTCGCCGAGGCGGTGGGTGCGCGCACCGTCGACCTCACCGCTGCGGGGTGAGCGCTCGGCAAGCAGGCAGACGCGTCGTGATGAGACGCGCGGCGATGAGAGGAGCGGTGATGAAAGGAGCTGGGCTGCGGGATCCTTCCCTCAGCCCAGCTCAATCGTCGTCGCCGTCGTCGTCTCCACCGCCGTCGCACTCCCAGCCGTCGTCATCCCACTCGCACACCCCACGGCCGGAGCCGGAACCGGAGCCGGATCCTGAGCCGGAACCTCCTCCGCCTCCGGAATCGGTGCCGCTGTCGGCTCCGCCGCGCGGGCGGCTGGCAGGTGCCGGGACGCGCTTGGCGTCAACGGCTGCACTGCCGCTCTCCTCCGCTGCCCTGCGGGCGGCCTGCTCGGCTGGATCGAGATCTGCTGGGCCTTCTGCCTCGGCGTCGCCGTCTTCGGGGTTCGCGGCCTCAGGGGGCGCATCGGGGCCTGGACGGTCAGAGCCTACAGGGGTTTCGCCGACGCTGATGCCCGGCTGGTCACGGTCGATGTCTGCTGATGACGGAAGCAGCGCAAGCGAGGCTGCGGCCAGGCCGGCTGCAGCGAGAATGCCGATCGTCCCGAATCGTTTCATGCGCACAGTCTGACCGAAGAATGTGAGACGGGTGTGAAGCGCAGATGAGAGCTCTCTCATCTGCACGATGACGTTTCACCACTGCCGGATCAGGCAGCCGGGTCGACGAGCTTGTAGCCGATGCCCCGGACGGTGACGAAGCGCTCGGCACCGAGCTTCTTGCGCAGGTAGCGCAGATAGACGTCAACGACATTCGAGGCGCCGTCATAGTCGTAGCCCCACACATGGGTGAGCAGCTGTTCGCGGGAGAGCACCTGGTTCGGGTGCTCCAGGAACATCACCGCCAGCGCGAATTCGCGGCTTGAGAGCTCCAGCTCGGTGCGCTCGTCCCCGCTGCCGCAGGTCGCGATGCGGGTGCGCAGGTCGAGTGCGAAGTCACCCAGCGTGAGGGTGTCGCTGGATTCGGGGGCCGGTTCGCTGTGGCGTTCACGGGCGCGCAGCCTGATCCGGGCCAGCAGCTCTTCGAACCGGAACGGTTTGGTCAGATAGTCATCAGCCCCGCCTTCCAGCCCGTGCAGCGTGTCGTCGAGGGAGTCGCGTGCGGTCACGACGACGATCGGGATGTCGTGGCCCATCGACCGCAGGGTGCGCAGCACCGTGAAACCGTCCATGCGCGGCAGCCCGACATCGAGGACGAGCAGGTCGAACTCCCCGCTGGTCGCATAGTCGAGGGCGGCGATGCCGTCTTCGACAACGGTCGGGGAATAGCCGTTGGCCGTCAGGCCACGGGCGACGAAGCGTGAGATGCGCGGCTCGTCTTCGGCGATGAGGATCCTCATAGGGTGTCTCCGGACTCAGTGGCAGGGGTGGACGGGGCATCAGCGCGGGCTTCTGCGGCCGCTGGATCCTCCGGCCGCTGCGCGATGATCGGGATGACGATGGTGAAGGTCGAGCCGATCCCAGGCTGCGAGCGCACGGAGACATCGCCGCCGTGGCCGACGGCGATCGCCCGCACGATCGACAGGCCCAGCCCCGAGCCGGCCTTCCCGGCTGCCGAGGCGGCGCGGTTGAAGCGCTCGAAGATGCGCGGCTGATCCTCGGCGGCGATGCCGATGCCCTCATCGGCGATGCTGATGCAGATGTGCTCGCTGTGCTCGCGCAGCCGCAGCGTCACCGTCGTGCCGTCCTCGGAGTAGCGCACAGCATTGGCCGCCATCTGCACGATCGCCTGCATGAGGCGGTTCTCATCTGAGAGCGTCGTGATGCTGACGTCCGAGTCGAGCTGCCAGTTGCGTTCGCCGAGGTGTTCGATCCGTGCGAGGGCCTTGCCGCCGAACGCACCGAAATCGACCGGTGCCAGGGTGACGAAGTCCGGGCGCGAGGAGTGCGCCAGGGTGGACAGGTCGCCGACGAGCCCATTCATCCGGTCGAGTTCGTCCAGGGCGATCGCGTTGCCCTCCCGCACATCCTCGGGATCGTTCGGGTCGGTGGTCTCCAGGGTGCCGCGGATGATCGTCAGCGGGGTGCGCAGCTCGTGGGAGACATCGGACATGAACCGCTTCTGCTCGGTGAAGCCCTCATCGATGCGGTCGAGCATCCGGTTGAAGTTGTCCGCCAGGGAGCGCACATCGTCACGAGTGTGCGGCACCGGCACACGGCGGCCGAGGTCGTAGACGGTGATCTGCTCGGTGGCCTCGCGCAGGTCCGCCAGCGGCCGCATCAGCCGCCCGCTCACGAGGTATCCGACCAGCGCGGCCCCGACGAGCATCGCCACCGACACACCGGCGTAGGTCGTGGCCGCCCGCCAGATCTGGTGCTGCTGCGTGGTGATCTCATTGCCGACGACGTAGATGCCCTCGTTGTCATCACCGGCGATCGTGACAGAGGCGATGACCGCCCGCACCGGCTTGTCACCGACTTTCAGGGTGGTGAAGATCGTGCGACCCGGCCGGAACCTGTCCTCGATCTGGCGCAGCACGCCCGGATCGGACATGTCGAAGTCCTGCTCGACCGGCCGGAAGCGGGGTTTGCCGTTGACGATCGCCAACACGCTCTCATGCCGGCTCGGCACCTCCGATACGGTGGCCGCGCGCAGCAGATCCTCCAGCGTGTCGACGCCGCCCAGGTCGGCCTGACGCCGTTCGGCCGTCTGCTTGAGCTCCTCGACCTCCTGCAGCAGCTCCTGGTCGATGCGGTCTTCGAGGACGGAGAACTGGATCGCATACGTCACGCTGCCGGCGATGACGAGACCGGCGGTCATGAACATGAGCATCGAGGTGAGCACGCGGATGCGCACGCTGCGCACCGGCTTCGTCGGCCGGATCCCCTCTGCCATCGCCCCTGCCCCGCGGACGGTTCCGCTCGCCTCTGTCCGGGCCCGCCTCAGCTCCGGGAGCCCTCAGCGTCCTGCGGGACGCCGGGTGCCTGCGGATCGATGTTGCGGATGATGAGCGAGCAGTCCATATCGGCGTAGCCGTCATCCATGAGCTTCTGCAGGTTCTCGAACGCCGCCTTCGCCCCCGGCAGCGTGACGCCGACATCGGCGGCCGCCGCCTGTGCCAGGCCTGCGTCCTTGTGGGCGAGCGCGGCGGAGAAGGTCGCCTCGAAGCCGTTGTTGGACGCGGCGGTCTCGACGATGCCGGGCACCGGGTACCAGGTGCGCAGCGGCCACGAGTCCCCGGAGGAGACACTGGCGACGTTCCAGAACGTCTGCGCGTCGAGGCCGAGCTTGTCGGCGAGCACCGCACCTTCGGCTGCGCCCTGCAGGCTGACGGTGAGCATCATGTTGTTGACGATCTTCGCCGCCTGCCCGTTGCCGGGCCCACCGCAGTCGAAGATGTTGCCGGCCATCGGCTCGACGAGCTCTTTCGCCCGGGCGGTGTCGGCTGGGTCGCCGCCGAGCATGAAGGTCAGTGTCGCCGCCGCGGCACCGGAGATGCCGCCGGAGACCGGGGCGTCGACGAAAGCGAAGCCGGCCTGCTGGGCCGTCTCGTGGATCTCCCGGGCCGAGGCGACGTCGATCGTCGAGGAGTCGATGAGCAGTGCGGTGGGTTCGGCGAACTCGAGCACGCCGCCGGCTCCGCAGAACACCTCCTTCGAGATCGTCCCGTTGGGCAGCATGCCGAACACGGCATCGGCACCGGCCACCGCCTCGGCGATGGTGGTGCAGGCGGTCACACCGTTGGCTTCGGCCGCACTGCGGGCACTTTCGCTCAGGTCGTATCCGCGCACGCTGTGCCCGGCTGTGATGAGGTTCTTCGTCATCGGCAGGCCCATATTGCCCAGGCCGATCCATCCAATCGTCGCCATGAGGTCTCCTTCTTCTCGTGTCGTCTCAGGTGCGGACGTGCAGGTCAGGCCGCGGACCAGCCGCCGTCGACGGAGTGCGCGGCTCCGGTGATCGCCTTGCCGCCCTCGCCTGCGAGCAGCGCGGCGATCGCGGCGACGTCCTCGGGCTGGGCGAGGTGCGGCAGCGCCGAGTGGGCGAGGAACACCTCGTCGAGGACGGCATCCTCGGAGATCCCGCGCGAGGCAGCCTGATCGGCGATCTGCTGTTCGACCAGCGGGGTCATGACATAGCCGGGATTGATCGCATTGCAGGTCACCCCGTGTCTGCCGGCCTCCAGTGCGGTCGCCTTCGTCAGGCCCATGAGGCCGTGCTTGGCCGCGACATAGGCGCTCTTGAACGCCGAGGCGCGCAGCCCGTGGACAGACGAGATGTTGATGATGCGGCCCCAGCCGCGCTCATACATTCCCGGCAGCACGGCTTTCGTCAGCACGAAGGGCGCTTCGAGCATGAGCTTCTGGATGAGCTGCCATTCGGAGAGCGGGAACTCCTCGATCGGGTGGATGCGCTGGATGCCGGCGTTGTTGACGAGGATGTCGGTGTCGATCGGCTGTCCGTCAAGCGCCTGCGTATCGGACAGGTCGACGACCCAGGCCTTCCCGCCGATCTCCGCGGCAACGGACTCGGCGGCTTCGGCTGAGACATCGGCGACGGTCACCTCGGCGCCCATCTGGGCGAACCGGGCGGCGATCGCCCTGCCGAGGCCCGAGCCACCGCCGGTGACGAGCGCGCGGCGACCGGAGAGATCCTGCTGAGGGTTCTGCTTCGGATCGTGTTCCATGCGCTCAGCCTACTTCCGGCCGGCCGCGCCAGCACGGGCGGCCCGCTCTGTGAAGACGATGACGGCCGACAGCCAGAAGGCCACCCGCCAGCCCCACGAGATGAAGGCCTCATCGCTGAGTGCGGTCGAGAGGGCGAAGAGCACCGCAGTGGCCAGCAGGTTGCCCAACGGAACAGCGGCCTGCGGCCAGGAGGCCCAGAAGCCTCGGGAGTGGTTCGGTGAGTGCTCGGCGACGAGGAGGACGGCTCCACCCCATTCGCCGCCGACGGCAAATCCCTGGGCCGCGCGCAGCAGCACGAGGATGATCGGGGCTGCGTAGCCCCACTGGTCGAAGGTCGGCAGGCAGCCCATGAGGAAGGTGGAGACGCCGACGAGGATGATGGAGAGCTGCTGCAGCTTCTTGCGCCCGTACTTGTCGCCGAAGTGGCCGAACACGACACCGCCGAGCGGGCGGAAGATGAAGCCGATCGCATACGTGGCGAACGCGGCGATGATCGCGTCGAGCGGGTTGTCCGAGGCTGGGAACAGGATGACGTTGAAGACCAGGGTGGCCGCTGAGGCGTAGAGGAAGAACTCGTGCCATTCGACGATCGTGCCGGCCATCGAGGCGGCGACGACGCGCTGGAGGTTGCGGCGCACGCTCGGGGTGTCCTGGGGTGGTGCTGCACTCATGATGGTGCTCCTTGCGTGAGGAGGAACGGCGCCACAGCAGCGCGGGCTGTTCGTCACTGCGGTTAAAACTCACCCAGTCATGAGATCTGCTTCACATTTGGTCAAGCACCATGTCGACTCCGCGCCGGCCGTGCGAGCGCCCTGGCGCGTCCGATTCAGCTGCGCGGGCCGCGCTGCAGGTTGGCGAGCATCTCGTTGTAGGCCTTGAGCTCGGCATCGCCGCTGCGGTCCTCGGAGCGGTCGCGGCGCTTGGCCTCGCGGTCGGAGGAGCGCGACCACTGCACGGCGACGATGATCGCCAGGGCCAGCGTCGGGAACTCGCCGATGCCCCAGGTGATCTCACCGCCGAGCGCCTGGTCCTCCAGTGCCGGGAACCAGCCGTGACCCATATTGCCGAACCAGTCGGGTTCGATGAGCGCCTCGGAGGAGATGATCGAGACGCCGAAGAAGGCGTGGAAGGTCATCGTCACCAGCAGCATGAGCAGCCGCATCGGGTAGGGCAGCCGGTTGACACCAGGATCGATGCCGATGAGCGACTGGGCGAAGAGGTAGCCGGCGGCCAGGAAGTGGACCATCATGAGCTCGTGGCCGAGGTGGGTCTCCAGGGCCGGGTACATGATGCCGCTGTAGTAGAAGATCACCATGGAGCCGGCGAAGTTGACCGCTGCGACGATCGGGTGGGCCCAGAACCGCAGGTAGCGGGAGTGGACTGCCCCGAGGATCCATTCGCGCGGGCCGCGGGAGCCGTCGGTGCGCGGCTTCGTCGCACGCATGAGCAGGGTGATGGGCGCACCGAGGACCATCGGCAGGGGCACGGCCATGACGAGGAGCATGTGCTGGATCATGTGCCCGGAGAACAGCACCTGGCCGTATACCATCGGGCCGCCGGAGGTGATGTAGAACAGCCCGGCCATGCCGATGACCCAGCTGATGGTCCTGCCGGTCGACCAGGTGTCGCCGCGCCGGCGCAGCTCGCGCACGGCCAGCAGGTAGCCGACGACGAAGCCGACGGTGATGACCGTCCACAGCGGGTCGACGCGCCATTCGGTGAAGTACGACAGCCAGGTCGGCTCCGGCGGCAGCGGTTCGGAGGTGAGGATCTCCGCCGGGGTCGGGGCCGGCGGCGGTTCATCGGGGATCGGCGGCTGGGAGCGGGAGAGCACGACGCCCAGCGCCATGACCGCACCGAAGATGAGCGTTTCGATGCCGAGCAACCGCCAGAACTCGCTGCGGGCGGCAGCAGCGCTTTTGAGCCGGTTGATGACGAAGGTGCGGTGCCAGTAGCCGATGACCCCGAGGATGATGGTGAGGACGACCTTGCCGATGACGACGAGCCCGTACGGGGTCTGCCAGTCGTCGAGAGTGCGCACGCGCAGCAGCGCATTGACGAACCCGGAGTAGACCATGATGGCAAAGGCGATGAGTGCCATCGTCGAGAACCGGGAGACGAGCACGGCCAGGTCATCGCGCTTCGTCAGCAGCGGTGCGAGCACGGCCATGACGAGGATCCCGCCGAGCCAGGCGACGACGGCGAGCAGGTGCAGGCCGATGCTGTTGACCGCCTGCATATGCCCGTAGGCCTCAGCCGAGTGGCCCATGAGGGCCAGCGGCACGAGTGAGAGCACACCGAGGACGGTGATGAGCCCGATGCCCATGAACGAGCGGGTGGCGAAGACGAGCGTGGAGAGCGTCGCGGCCATGAGCACGATCGCCAGGCGCAGCTGCCCGTAGGGGATCTGGGTGATGTAGACGCCGAGCTGCTGGGAGAAGTCGCCCTCGAATGCCTGTGCGCCGACGGAGTCGATGAACGCGAAGATGAGCACGGCGACCGCGGCGACCGTCCAGACGATCGAGGCGATCTGGGCGACACCGAGCGTGCGCTCCCACAGTGGGTCCAGCGGGATATCGCGGCGGGTCTTGCGGTCCTTGTGGCGGATCCGCCCGCCGTGGTCGCGCGGGAAGACGAGCGTGGCCAGGAACAGCGCGGCCAGGGTGACCGACATCGACAGGTTGAAGAGGAACTCGGCGATCGGCAGGCCGAACCGGCCGAGCGGGCCGGAGTCATTCAGCAGCAGCGGTGCGGCCGCACCGGTGAAGTCGAGGGCGAAGGCACCGCAGACGGCGGCGATGAGGATGAAGCCGGGGATCGCGGCCAGCCGCAGCCGGCGGGCTGCGGTGACGTCGGGGCCGGATCCGCGGGCCGGGCTGGAGCCGGAGTGCGCGCGGCCAGTTGAGGGTGCAGACGTTGATGTCACGTGTGTGCTCAGGCCTTCAGCTCAGCCGCCGGTCGGCCAGCGCTGGGAAGCTCTCGCGGCGCTGGGCGATCGCGTCGATGTCGATGTGGGCAGACAGGATGGTCGCGTCCGGCCCCGCCTCGGCGAGGACGACGCCGGCGGCGTCGACGATGACCGAGCGGCCGCCCATCTGGGTGCGGGCGTGGTAGCCGGCGGTGTTGCAGGCGATGAGGGCGGTGAAGTCCTCTGCGGCTCGGGCGCGGGCGAAGAGGCTCCAGTGGTCGACACGTGCGGCCGGCCATGCGGCAGGCACAACCACCACCTCGGTCCCGGCGTCGACGAGTGCGCGGAACATCTCCGGGAAGCGCAGGTCGTAGCAGGTCGCCAGGCCGAGGGTGATCTCGCGGCCGCCTGCGGTGATGGGGCAGGTGACGATGTCCTCACCGGCGTCGAGCAGCGTCGGCTCGCCTGCACCGAACCCGAACCGGTGGATCTTGCGGTAGGTGGCCACCACCTCGCCGGCGGGGTCGAGGAGGACTGAGGTGTTGTAAAGGCCGCGCTGGCTGTCGGGGATCTCCCCGAGAGCCGTGATGTCTCCGCCTGCGGCTGCGAGGCGGGCCTGGGCTTCGTCGGTGGCTTCGAGGATGGATCCGGCGTGGATGTAGGCGCCGGTCTCGCGGGCGATCGCCGCCAGCGCGGCGATGGTCGGGCCGGTGGCGACGGATTCGGCGCGGGTGCCCCAGGCGCGGTAGTCGAAGGCGCCGGCGGACCAGAGTTCGGGCAGCACGATGAGGTCGGCCTCGTGCTGGGAGGCGGCCAGGGCGGCGGCCCGGCGGATGCGCGCAGACTGGTCCTCACGGTCGGTGTAAGCCAGCTGAATCGCAGAAACTCGCATGCCCTCTAGGGTAGTCGCGCGCTTCGGGGCGGCCAAAGCCGGGGCGGGGTGGACGCAGAAGCGCCCGGGACCGGCGGGGCCCGGGGCGCTTCCCGAAGTTCCGTATCCGGAAGAGGAGGTCACTTCTTGGGCGAGCCGGCAGCTGCCTTGAGCTTCGATCCGGCCGAGAGCTTCACCGAGTAGCCAGCGGGGATCTGGATCTCTTCGCCGCTGCGCGGGTTGCGGCCCTTGCGAGCTGCACGCTCGGTGCGCTCAACGGACAGCCAGCCCGGGATGGTCAGCTTGTCGCCGTTCTTGACGACCTCGCTGAACGACTCGAACACACCGTCGAGGACGTCCGACACCTGCTTCTGGGTCAGATCGGTCTTCTCGGCAACCTCGGAAACGAGTTCACTGCGGTTCTTAGCCATAAGGTTGTCCTCCTTCAGGACATAGGTCGGTTGATTCACCGATACCGAACTTACCAGAGATTACCAGCTCGACTTGGTAACTCCGGGCAGTTCTCCGCGATGTGCCATCTCACGGAAGCGCACACGGGACAGTCCGAACTTGCGGAGGTAGCCGCGCGGACGACCGTCGACCTGGTCGCGATTGCGCAGGCGGATCGGCGAGGCATCGCGCGGGAGCTTCTGCAGACCCAGGCGGGCCTCCTCGCGCTGCTCGTCGGTGGAATCAGGGTGGACAAGCTGGCGCTTGAGCTCTGCGCGGCGCTCGGCGTAGCGCTCGACGATCTCAGCGCGCTGCTTGTTGCGTGCGATCTTGGACTTCTTAGCCATTGTGTGCGCTCAGCGCTCCTCTCGGAAATCTACGTGCTTGCGGACGACGGGATCGTACTTCTTCAGCACGATGCGGTCCGGGTTGTTGCGGCGGTTCTTGCGGGTGACGTAGGTGTAGCCCGTGCCGGCAGTGGACTTGAGCTTGATGATCGGACGGATGTCCTTGGTCTTTGCTGCCATCAGAGCTTCACTCCCTTAGCAATGAGTTCGGTCACCACAGCGTCGATGCCGCGTGCGTCGATGACCTTCATGCCCTTGGCGGACACATTGAGGGTCACGGTCTTGCGCAGCGAGGGCACGTAGTAGCGCTTCTTCTGAATGTTCGGGTTGAACCGGCGCTTGGTGCGGCGGTTCGAGTGGGACACATTGTGTCCGAAACCGGGAACTGCTCCGGTCACCTGGCAGGTTGCTGCCATTTCTCTCCTCCAGTTCACTTGAGCGGCGGAATCCGCTGCGCCGTGCGGGCGCGGGGGCGGGTTCGCCGAAGACATCAACACATCGTCGTCACCGGTGCTGCATTCCAGATGCACCGCCTGCGCAGGCAGGCCGGTGCACACCCGTGGAACACACTGCGGTGGCGTGAATGAAACCCCGGTGAAGGGTTTGTGTACGCCGCTTGAGCGGCGTGATGTCTCACCAGCGCTGAAGCCGTTGAGGCCTGTGAGAGAGGGCCGAAGCTATCGTGCAGCGCTCAATGAGCACGATCATCAGGACAGCGGTGCTGTCTGACGAGTCAACAAGAGAACATCTTACTGATGCGCGCGCGTCGCAGGCAAATTCAGTTGAACTCGATAGTAGCCTCTGCCAATGTATATGGACATGGACAGTGTTCGCATGTGCGAGGATGCTGCATCCGGTGCACGCAGGCGTGATTCGAAGGGCCGGCGATGACCGGGCCGGCCATCCCGCCACGCCCCGAAGGCTCACCCCAGAGCCCGCCTCCGTCGCCCGCTCCCGAGGCGCCGCGCACCGACCCTGCTGAACCCACCCCCCAGTCGGCGCGCCCGCGCATCCGCCCGGCGCAGAGCGAGAAGTGGGATCGCGAACCCGAGCCGAGCCCGGCTGCCAGCGCGGCCGCCGCCGCGCCCGCCTCCGGACCGGCGGCCGGCACCCCCGGTGGGGCGGCCGGTGCGCATCCGGGCCTGCCGCAGGGCTACTGGTCCAGCCCGGCCGGGCAGCTGTACTACCGGGCCGCTGACGGCCAGGACTACTATCAGGCCTCGGACGGGAAGTTCTATCCGGTGGCCGCGCTGCTGGCCCAGCAGCCGGCAGGCACCGCAGCAGCCGCGGCCGCAGCGGCACAGTCGGCACCCCCAGCCGGGACCACGCCCGCCGACGCCTCGGCCGGCCATCCGGCACCCGGCGCCTCGGCTGCCGATGACCGCTCGACCTATTACGAGTACATCGCCGCCCACACCGGTGAGCAGCGCATCGCACAGAACGACTCCCCGACTGGCCCGCCCGGCCCTGCCGGCCCGCCGGCATCCAACCGTCGCCGGCGCACCGGAATGACGGTTGTCGCGGCGATCGCTGCGACCGTGCTCGTGGCTGTTGCCGTGTTCCTCGGTTTGCCGCTGCTCGGCCCGGATGAGGACCTCCAGCCGACCCAGGAGCCCAGCGCAGAGGGCACCGACGGTGGCGAGACCTCGGTCCCGGCTGCCGAGCAGCTCAAGGAGCTGGCGCAGAACGACCACGCGACCGTCGCCTCGAAACTCGACGGGCACTGGGTGGTGCAGCTGAGCGCCAAGCAGGTGGGCCTGACGACCGAGCAGCAGACGTGGACCGATGAGGCGATCCTGGAGGAGTTCGAGGCGCTGCGCGCCCAGCATCCGGAGGCGGTGCTGCTCAACAGCTCGCAGTGGTCGAGCTTCCGGCTCGAGGACTACTGGATCACCGTGCTCAATGAGCCCTATGACGACCCGGAGGCCGCACTTACCAAGTGCCAGGAGCTCGGCATCGACCGCGACAACTGCTTCGCCAAGAAGATCTCCTCCACCGAAGGCCCCGAGGGCACAACGAAGCTGAACCCGTAAGCCTCCCTATCCCCCGGCAGCCCTGAGCTTCTCAGTCCCCGGCACCCTGGACCTTCCTGCCCCGGCAATGACCGGCAGGCGCCCACACACGACAGCGGGCCCGCCCCGAAAAGGGAGCGAGCCCGCTGTGTCAGTGCAGAGTCACCTCACTCACATGAGCATGAGCGCCGGGTCTTCGAGTGCCCGGCCGACGTCGGCGAGGAACATCGAGATGACCTCACCGTCGACGAGCCGGTGATCGGCTGAGACCGCCAGCGTCGTGATGTCGCGGGCGACGATCTCATCATCGACGACCC
Source organism: Brevibacterium luteolum (assembly GCF_025147615.1). Taxonomy (NCBI): domain Bacteria; kingdom Bacillati; phylum Actinomycetota; class Actinomycetes; order Micrococcales; family Brevibacteriaceae; genus Brevibacterium; species Brevibacterium luteolum. Next base: position 17,964 of record NZ_JALXPM010000005.1, read on the forward strand.
ATGGGCGCTTGCGGACCTGGCCGAAGGCCAGGATCGCCGCCTCTCCCGGGTTGATGATCGGGGTGCCGGCGTCGACGCCGAACACGCCGACGTTGGTGATGGTGATCGTGCCGCCGGCCTGATCGGCCGGTGCCGTCTTGCCGGCCCGCGCCGTGGCGGTCAGCTCGCCGAGTTCGAGGGCCAGGTCGCGCAGTCCCATCGCGTGGGCGCCCTTGATGTTGGGCACGATGAGTCCGCGCGGGGTGGCCGCGGCGATGCCGAGGTTGACGTAGTGCTTGACGACGATGTCGTCACCGTCGAAGCACGAGTTGATCCGCGGGTTGCGCAGCGCAGCCCAGCACACGGCCTTGGCAACGATGAGCAGCGGGGAGACGCGCACGTCCTCGCCGAGCTGCTTCTTCGTCTTCAGCCGCTTGACCAGCTCCATCATCGCAGTGACGTCGACGTCGAGGAACTCGGTGACGTGCGGGGCGGTGAAGGCGGAGTCGACCATGGCCTGGGCCATGAACTTCGTGACGCCCTTGAACGGGATCCGCTCCTCGGTTCCGGTCGCTGGCTGCTGGCCGGCTGCCGGCGCCGAGGCGGTGGCCGGCTGGGCAGCCGATCCGCCGGATTCGATGTGGCGCAGCAGGTCGTCGCGGGTGACTTCACCGCGGGCACCGGTCGGGGTCACGTCGAGCAGGTCGATGCCCTTGCTCTTGGCCAGCTTGCGCACCGGCGGCTTGGCGAGCACCTTCGGGCGCTCTGCGCCGGTACCGCCGGGCTGCTCCTGCGGTGCGGCTTCGGCCGGCTGTCCCGGCTCTTCCTGCACCTCGGGCACCTCGCGGGACGGTGCCTCGGTCTGGGCGGGCTTGGCCGCCTGGGTCTTGCGCGGGCGGCGCTTCGAGGAGTCCGCACGTACGCCGTAGCCGACGAGGTTCGGGCCGGCGCTGCCATCGCTGGAGTCACCGGACTTCTCAGCCTGGCCGCCTTCGGCTTGCTCGCCGGCTGCACCGGCATCGGATCCGCCGCCAGCACCGGAGCCGTCACCGTCGAATTCGATGATCGGGGTGCCGACCTCGACGGTCTGGCCTTCCTCGACGAGGAGGGCGGAGATGGTCCCGGCCTGCGGGCTGGGCAGTTCGACAAGCGACTTGGCGGTCTCGATCTCAACGAGGATCTGGTTGACGGTGACAGCGTCGCCGACTGCCACCTTCCACGAGACGATATCGGCTTCGGTGAGACCTTCGCCGACGTCGGGGAGGTTGAAGAGGTTCGACATGCAGGTCCTTAGTAGGCGAGGGCGCGATCGACACCGTCGAGGATGCGATCGAGGTCAGGCAGGTAGTGGTGCTCGAGCTTCGAACCCGGATACGGGGTGTGGAAGCCGCCGACCCGCAGCACGGGCGCTTCGAGGTGGAAGAAGCAGCGTTCGGTAATCCGGGCGGCGATCTCCGAGCCCAGGCCCAGGAACACCGGGGCCTCGTGCGCGATGACGAGCCGGCCGGTCGTCTTCACCGAGGCTTCGATGGTGTCGAAGTCGATCGGGTTGAGTGAGCGCAGGTCGATGAGCTCGATGCTCGTGCCCTCCTCGGCCGCAGCAGCGACCGCATCAGCGGCAGGCGGCATGAGCGGGCCGTAGGAGACGAGCGTGACGTCGGTGCCCTCGGTGACGACCTGGGCGGAGTGCACATCGAGACCGCGGTTGTCCATGTCGACGTCCCCGCGCATCCAGTAGCGGCGCTTGGGCTCGAAGTACATGACCGGGTCCGGGCTCTTGATGGCCTCCTGGATCATCCAGTAGGCGTCATGCGGGGTCGACGGCGAGATGATCCGCAGTCCGGCATGGTGGGCGAAGACGGCCTCGGGGCTTTCGGAGTGGTGCTCCGGGGAGCCGATGCCGCCGCCGTAGGGCACGCGGATGACGACCGGGACGTTCTCCTGGCCGAGCGTGCGGTTGTGCAGCTTCGCCAGCTGAGTGACGATCTGGTCGTAGGCCGGAAAGATGAAGGCATCGAACTGGATCTCGACGACCGGGCGATAGCCGCGCACAGCCATGCCGATCGAGGTGCCGACGATGCCGGATTCGGCCAGCGGCGAGTCGATGACCCGATGCTCGCCGAAGTCCTTCTGCAGACCCTCGGTGACGCGGAAGACGCCGCCGAGCTTTCCGATGTCCTCACCGATGAGGACGACCTTCGGGTCGTCCTCCATCGCCTTGCGCAGGCCTGCGGTGATCGCTTTGGACAGCGCCAGAGTCGTCATTTACCGCGCTCCTTCAGCTGTGTCGGCGAACGAGTCGAGGTAGTCGAGGTAGGCTGCCTTCTCCTCTTCGATGAGCGGGTGCGGGTCTTCGAAGACGTTGTCGAAGATCTCCGAGACGTCCGGCTCGACCATGGACACGCAGGCCTCACGGATGCGGGCGGCCAGCGCGTCAGCTTCCTCATCGACAGAGGTGAAGAAGTCCTCGCCGGTGTCGGTCTCGTTCTCCAGGTAGATGCGCAGGCGCTTGATCGGATCCTTGGCCTTCCACTCCTCGGTGACCGCGTCGTCACGGTACTTCGTCGGGTCGTCAGCCGTGGTGTGAGCACCCATCCGGTAGGTGAACGCCTCGATGAGCATCGGGCCGTGGCCGGCGCGCACCGAGTCGAGCGAGGCGCGGGAGACGGCGTACATGGCGATCGGGTCGTTGCCGTCGACGCGCACGCCGGGCACACCGAAGCCCTGACCGCGGGTGTAGAGCGGAGCCGGCGTCTGCACGCTGGTCGGCTCCGAAATCGCCCACTGGTTGTTCTGGCAGAAGAAGAGCACCGGTGCGTTGAAAGCGCCGGCGAAGGTCAGCGCCTCGGACACGTCGCCCTGGCTGGTCGCACCGTCGCCGAAGCAGGCGATCGACACAGCATCGCGCTCCAGGTCGCCGGTCCCGACGTCGCCGTCCATCTGGATGCCCATGGCGTAACCGGTGGCGTGCAGGGTCTGGGAGCCGATGACGATCGTGTAGGTGTGGAAGCGCAGTGCCTGCGGATCCCAGCCGGAGTGGTTCTGGCCGCGGAACATGCCCAGCAGGGTCTCCGGCGGAACGCCACGGCACCATGCCAGGCCGTGCTCGCGGTAGGTCGGGAAGACGAAGTCCTGGGGGCGGCTGGCGCGGCCCATGCCGATCTGGGCGGCCTCCTGGCCGAGCAGCGGGGCCCACAGGCCGAGCTGGCCCTGGCGCTGCAGGGCGTTGCCCTCAGCGTCGACGCGGCGCACGAGCACCATGTCCTTGTAGAAACCACGCAGATCCTCGTCGGTGAGTTCTGCAGCGAAAGCGTCGTATTCTCCCGAGCTGACACGTTCGCCTTCGGGAGTCAGCATCTGAATCATTCGCGGGCCCGACCCAATATCAGGGCTGGCGCCCTGCGCAATATTCGATGTCATGGCGTTCTCCTAACGTCGTGGCCGCTGACCGAGTTCGTCGGCGAAGCGGTCCGAACCAGTGGGGTCGGCGCGGTTGTGCACCCAGCCCCGGCAGTGAGACATTTCACAATGTGGTCACACACTAACGGATTCGCATGGTGTGTGCCAAGCTGACGGGTTGCCTCGAATGGGTGCTCCGAAGCGGTGGCGCGGCCGTGCACCGACCTGCTTCCAGCGTAGGGTCACCACCCCGTCCCTGGTAGGCCGCCGCCGAGGTGGGGGCAGGGTTTTTGACGTTGTCGAACAATTGCTTGGACACCCGACTAAATGTCGGCTGGGAACCTTCTGAGAAGCGTCTCTGCCATGTGTGTCAATGCTGCCTGCGCGTGCCCTTGTAGGAGTATCGGGCGGTCGTCGTGCCGGCGAAGAATCCGGCAGCGCTGCCGGTGGCCCACGCGTCGACACTCGGGTCTCCAGAGGCGAGCAGTTTGGCCATGCTCTCGGTGTACAGGGTCCCGTTGTGGGCGAACCCGGGGCTGGCGAGCGCGGCGTCGATCTCCGCATCGGTCTTGCCGTCGAACATCGGGTGATCCCGCAGCGCCTCGTAGTCGAGTTCGACTCGGGCGGTCGTCCGGTCCTGTCCTGCCGGGTTGTCGGTCCCGTCGAGAGTCGGCACGATGTCCTGGGCGTGTTCGAGGGAGAGCACCTCGATGCCGTCGGGGATGTCGAAGTCCCCGACCGGGCTGCCGGTGGTCATGACGGCGGAGACGTTGACCCGCTTGCGGAACTCCGGATCGGCCGCGAGGCTCGCGGCGGTCATGCCGCCTTGGGAGAACCCGGTGATCATCACCTCGTCACCGGGCGGGATGCCGGCGTCCTCGATCGCCTGCCTGACGGTTTCGCGCATGACGCTGTCGTATCCGGCTGCGGTTTCGACGTTCGTCGTCATATCTGTGCCATTGCGGCTGGGGTCCGCGCTCCAGTCGGTGGTGGCTGGGACGTAGATGATCCAGCGGGTGTCGCCGTCTGCGTCGACGATCTTCTCGATCTGCACATCCCCGTTGTCCTTGCCGCGGTGGGAGTCCAGGGTGCGTTCGAGCAGTTCGGTGGCGTCCTTCGGCGCGGTGGCCCGCTGCGGATCCGGCTGCCGGTGCTTGCCGCCGGTGACGGTGACGTCAGTGGAGTCGAACAGACCGAACTGACGGCCGGCGATGAGGATGATCCCGGCGAGATCCTCTGTCGACTGCGGGCCGGTGACGGTGCTCAGCGGGCCGGGCAGGCCGAGGAACCCGCCGATGAAGCCGGGCAGGACGTGTTCGATGAGCGGCTGGGCGAACTCGGGATGGTGGGCGAGCGCGGTGCCGATCTTCTCCAGTTCCCGGCCGGCGGCATCGGCTAGGACCGTGTGCTTTCCCGTCGTGATGAGGTGCAGCGCGGTACCTCCGGCGACGATGAGCGTGATGGGGTTGGTCAGCACGGCAGCGCCGACGGCAAGCCCGATCCCGGCTCCGGCGACGACGGCGGTGCGGGCCATGTGGCCGAGTGCGACGCCGGCAGCGGTGGCCGCGCGGGAGAAGATCTCCTCTGCTGCCTGTTCGCTGGCCCGGTAGGCGGCAGCGCTGTTGCTCAGTGCCCCGGCGGTCAGCAGCAGCGAACCGGCTGTCGATCCGCTGCGCAGCAGGAAGTCGTTGATGCGGCCCTGCAGCTGGAGGGCGGCTGGCATGGCCAGTGGGCTGATGACGAGGCGGGAGATCGTGGCGTCCGACGCCGCCGCCCCGCGCAGCACAGCGCCGAGGTCGCCTGCCGTGGAGATGAGGACTTCAGCGGTGCGGTCGAAGTCGTTGAGGTGGGCGTGGATGCCGCCGGCACCGCCGCTGACCTGGATGTCGCTCATCGCCGGATCTCCTCCTCGTCGACGGCCAGGGCTGCGGTGGCGGCGATGAGGTCGCCTGCCATGCGGGTGCGGATCCACTGCTGGAATCCGGTGCCGCCCAGTTCTGCGTGCATCTGCTCCCACACGTCAGCACCGAGCAGCGCGCTCACTCCGTGCGGGCAGTCCGGGCAGTCGTGGATGACCCACCGGCGGGCCCGGACCGGGTCGATGCGATCGCTCAAAAGGCAAGTGACGGTGCGCTGCCCGTCATCGGGAATGAGAGCCGTGATGACATCGCCGATCTCCGCCGGGGCGCAGGTGGTGCCGATGAACCCGGCTGGTGCAGGTTGATCGGGGGTGTGCTGGCGGCACAGCAGCACACAGGTGTGGCCGAGGAGGGCTGCGACGATGAAGAGCTCTCGTTCGTCCAGGGTGATGCTCACACTCCATCGCAGGCGTCCGGCGGCCAGCACGGTGCTGGCCTGCCGCACCCAATCCTCCATCTGCGCTGCGCTCGGCAGCTGCTCACCGGCAGCGATCGCGGAGGCATCATCGAGCGGAGTCGTGCGCGCTCGCTGCTCTGGGATGAAGGCCGGTGGCCAGTGTGCCAGGTCAGCGGCGTCCAGACAGGTGAGAGCTGCAGCGGCGATCGGCAGCCATGCGTGGCGCTCGGGTGCGTGCGTGCTCATAGGCCCAGCGCCTGACCGACCGGTGAGCTGCGCAGCTCAGCGAGGTAGTGGTCGTAGGCTTCGACGACGGCTTGGGCCTCTGTGGCGAGTGACCCGACCTCACGGGCGTGTTCGTCGATCCGCTCGCGGAACACCTCGGCGGCGGATGAGACCCAGCCGACGGAACCCGATTGCCGGCACACCGCCTCGGCTCTGGCGCATTCCTCGGCCACGCGCATCCACGCTGCCTGCGACTGTTCGACATCGGCAAGCAGGCCTTCGAGTGCTGGCATGAGATGCGGTTCGATGATGTGCTCATCGATCTGGTCTTCTGCCCACTCCCTGCCGGCCTTGCCGACCTCGATGGTCTTGCCGACCGCCTTGTCGACGATCGGCTTGGCCACCGGCCAGACGTACCCTGCGTGTCCACCCATGCCGGAAGTCTCACCCGCGCTGTCATGGTGGGCACCGCCTCGGGCGCGGGGTGTGGATGACGCCTGCGCGTCCACACGCGGCTCGGACCGGGCGTCAGCCGCGCAGCTCACCCCGCGCGAACGACGGCTGTGCGAGGTTGTCCTGCAGCTCGGAGCAGATGCGTTCAGCAGTCTCATCAGCTGTCTCGTCGCTGCCTTCACACCCGAGGGGCAGCTCCAGCGGTTCAGCGACGGTCTCGATGACAGCGACGATGTCGCCGCGCTCACCGCGCAGTCCCGTCCGGACCCGCCGCATGAGATGATAGGGGCCATGACTCGCGCATCGCTCTCTTCGCTTGACCTTGCCCTTGGACCCCTCGACGGCCGCTACCGCGCCGACGCCGCCCCGCTGCTGGATTACCTGTCGGAGGCCGCGCTCAACCGCAACCGCATCCACGTCGAGGTCGAATGGTTCATCCATCTGGCCGACAACCGCGTGGTGCCCGGCACGCGCGAACTCCTCGATGACGAGAAGTCGCAGCTGCGCGGAATCGTCGAGAACTACGGCCAGGAGACCATCGAACAGCTGGCGACTTTCGAGGCCGTCACCGTCCACGACGTCAAGGCCGTCGAATACACGATCAAGGAAGCGCTGTCGTCGATCGGTGCTGATGACCTCTCGGAGCTCGTGCACTTCTGCTGCACGTCCGAGGACATCAACAACCTCTCCTACGGTGTCGGCATCAAGGGCGCGGTCGAGGACATCTGGTTGCCGCGGGCAGCTGCGCTCATCGACCAGCTCGCTTCGATGGCCGAGGAGCTGGCCTCGGTGCCCATGCTCTCCCACACCCACGGTCAGCCGGCGACCCCGTCGACGATGGGCAAGGAGCTCGGCGTGTTCGTCCACCGGCTGCGCCGCCAGTACGAGCGGATCCGCGACACCGAGTTCCTCGGCAAGATCAACGGCGCGACCGGCACCTACTCGGCGCACACGGTCACCGTCCCCGAGGCGGACTGGCCTGCCCTTGCCCGTGAGTTCGTCGAGAAGCTCGGGCTGACCTTCAATCCGGTCACCACGCAGATCGAGTCGCATGACTGGCAGGCGGAGCTGTTCGCCGACATCGCCCGGTTCAACCGGATCGCCCACAACCTCGCCACCGACATGTGGACCTACATCTCGATCCACTACTTCAAGCAGATCCCCGTCGAGGGCGCGACCGGCTCGTCGACGATGCCGCACAAGGTCAACCCGATCCGGTTCGAAAACGCCGAGGCGAACCTCGAGATCTCCTGTTCGCTGCTCGACACGCTCGCTGAGACGCTCGTGACCTCGCGGATGCAGCGCGATCTCACCGACTCGACCAGCCAGCGCAACATCGGCGTGGCGCTCGGCCACTCGGTGCTCGCGCTGGGCAACCTCGTCAAGGGCCTGGAGAAGCTCGCGATCGACACCGACGCCCTCGATGCGGACCTTGAGAGCAACTGGGAGGTGCTCGCCGAGGCGATCCAGTCGGTCATGCGTGCGGCCTATCTCACCGGAGTGCCGGGTATGGACAACCCGTACGAGAAACTCAAGGACCTCACCCGCGGGCACCGCGTCGACCGGGCCGAACTGCAGTCCTTCATCCACAGCCTCGGGCTGCCGCAGGAGGACGCGGACCGCCTCGCTGCGCTCAGCCCGGCGACCTACACCGGCCTGGCCGCCAAGATCGCAGCCGAGGCGGTGGCCGCCTGGCGTGCAGTCGCGCGCTGAACGCGGTGACGACGACCCCGTGACTCACCGCCCCTGTCTCACCCCGCCGGACGCGGCGTGAGACGAGAGGCGATGAACGGGAATACAAGCACCGTCACCGCTCCTCCGGTGACCATGGTCGAGGCCATCGTCGTGGAAATGAGGCCCGACGATGCTGCGATCTGGGTGACAGCGACGATGATGGGCAAACCGGTCGCCGAGTAGAAACCCAGTGCTGCCCGCTCACGGACCGATCCCAGCTCGGAATGCGTCGATGTCAGCTGCTCGCGCAGGAAGACCGGCAAACCGCGCACCAATCCGATGACCGTCACGAAGCCGACGAGCAGCGGCCACTGAGCGAGTACGGCAGCAAGATCGATGGTCATTCCGCTGGTGACGAAGAAGACCGGGATGAGGAAGCTGAATCCGACGATTTCGATCTTGTGCATGACCTCCTCGGCGTGGCGGGGCGAGGCCGCGCGCAGGGACGCGTTCATGAGGAGCCCGGCGGCAAATGCGCCGAGAGCGACATCGAGTTCCAGCAGTGCCGTCAGCAGCATGAGGGAGATGAGCACCCAGACGGTGATGCGCAGCGTTGTCTGCATCGTCGAGTTCGAGGCCGCTCCGAAGGCCCGTCCGAGCAGCGGGATCCGGCGGAAGATCCGCACCGGGATCGCGACAGTCACCACTGCGGCGACGGCGAAGAACAGGAGGATCAGCGCCGCCTGCCAGGTGCCGCGGGTGGACAGCAGCAGGGACATCGCCACGATCGGCAGCAGCTCGCCGTATGCGCCATGGACCATGGCCGCCCGGCCGAGCGGAGAATCCATCACGCCGGAGTCCTTGAGGATCGGCAGCAGGGTGCCGAGGGCAGTCGAGGTGGAGGCGATGCCGAAGACGATCGCGACCTGCCAGTCACCCTGGAGCACGAGGAATCCGGCGCCGACGCCGAGCAGCGCACAGAGGACCCACGTCAGTGCCGCGTGCCGGCCCTGACGGCCGCGCATGTCCGAGGTGTTCACTTCGAAACCTGCGAGCAGGAAGAGGAAGCCGATGCCGAGTTCCCGGAGAAACTCGACGGCCTCGGTGCTGTCGGCCAGGCCGAGGGCGTGCGGCCCGATGACGATACCGAACACCAGCAGCCACACGACATCGGGCACGAGGCGTCTGGTGGTGAGCGCGAGGATCGGTGCGAGCACGGCGGCGATCGCGATCCACCACATCGACAGGAGATTGTCGACGAGCATGTGAGACTCGTGCATGAACCTGCTTCCTCCTTCGACTTGGTCCTACGCTACCTGCGACCGCGCCGATGACCGGAAGGTCCTCAGCGGCGGCGCACCCAATAGCCGATCTGCGCGGCCGCCACGATGATCGGCCACGCATGGAAAGGGTGTAGCAGACGCGCCACGGTGCCATCTGACCCGGGCTCATGCCGGCATACGGCTGCCAGGCATCTGAGGCGCCGAGAGCCCCCGGAGAAGGGATGTGCTCCGGGTGGGTCATCCCGGTTTCGACGTTCCACCCGAGCCCCGGCAGGTCTCTCAGGTTCCAGCGAGCTGATCGCCTGCGACGATGTGGATGCGGCCGATGTGTTCAGCGAGGTCTGAACCTCCTCGGTCCCTCAGCGGGGCTGCGGGCGAGGCCGGTCGGCCAGACGATGGCGGGCAGCCTGTCGGTGCCGGCCGCATACGGGGCGACCCAACCTCCGCCTGCCACCGTCACCCAGTCTGGGGCTGGGATCGGTGTGGCCATGGGCGCAGTCCAGCCGCCTCACCGGAAATGGATGAGACACTGGGCACATGAGCACAGGCGCCGAGGAGACCGCCCCGCTGACCGACACCCGGGCGGCTGCCCATCCGATCGAGCTGTCGGCCCGACTGCGTGAATTCCTCGCAGGCGACCCACTGCGAGACGCCGCCGGAACCGGCGCGCAGACCATCGCGAACCTGCCTTTCACCGGTGAGCCGCTGACGGCTTTCGCCGGGGCGAGCGCCGCTGATGTGGAGGCTGCGATCGCCCGCGCCTCACGCGCGCAGACAGCGTGGGCTGCCCGCAGTGTGCGTGAGCGCGCGGCAGTGTTCCTCACCCTGCACGATCTGATCCGGCGCAGCGAGGAGCTGCTCCTCGACGTCGTCCAGGCCGAGACCGGCAAGGCCCGCCAGCACGCCTACGACGAGGTGCTCGACTCCTACAACGTCTGCCGATTCACCGCGCTTGCCGCCCCGCGCACACTGCGCACGACGCGCCGGCGCGGTGCTGTGCCCGGGCTGACCCGCACCGAGGTCGATTACGCGCCGCTCGGGGTCATCGGGTTCGTCTCGCCGTGGAACTATCCGCTGTCCCTGGGCGCCAACGACCTCGTCGCCTCGCTCATCGCCGGCAACGCGGTCGTCCACAAGCCCGATTCGCAGACGGTCCTTTCGGCTGTGCTCATGCGCCAGCTCGCGATTGAAGCGGGCCTTCCGCGCGATCTGTGGCAGCTGGTGCCCGGCCCGGTGGAGGATGTCTCCGAACCGATGCTGGCCGGGGTCGACGGGCTGTCGTTCACCGGATCGACGGCGGCCGGCCGGGCCATCGCCGAGGCGGTGGCCGGCCAGGCTCATTCCGGCTGTCCTGGAACTCGGGGGCAAGAACGCGATGATCGTCTGCGCCGACGCCGATATGGACACCGCTGTGGACTGTGCCGCGCGCGGGGCGTTCTCCTCTGCCGGGCAGCTGTGCCTGTCGATCGAGCGGATCTACGTCGCCGGCGAACGCTACGGGGAGTTCGTCGATCGGCTCGTCTCCGCCGCCGAATCCCTGCAGCAGGGGGCGGCGTTCGACTATTCGCGCGATCTCGGTTCGCTGACGTCGGCTGCGCAGGTGAAGAAGGTCCACGGTCATGTCGAGCAGGCCCGCGCAGCAGGCGCCACGGTGCGCTGTGGGGGTTACCTGAGCACGGAGGCCGGGCCGTGGATGTACGCCCCAACCGTGCTCACCGACGTCACAGCCGACGCCGACCTCTTCGCCGCAGAGACCTTCGGGCCGGTGGTCAGCGTCTACCCAGTGGCCTCCGATGCTGAGGCCATCACTGCAGCCAACAGCCTTGACGTCGGGCTCAATGCCAGCGTCATCTCCACCTCGGCGTCCCACGGCTGGCAGGTCGCCCGGCAGGTCGAGGCCGGAATGGTGAATATCAACGAGGCCTTCGCCGCGGTGTGGGGTTCGATTGCGGCGCCGTCTGGAGGCATCAAGGACTCTGGGCTCGGGCACCGGCACGGGACCGAGGCGCTGCTCGCCTTCACCCGCACACGTGCGATCGCCCGGCAGGCGCTGCACCCGCTGGCCCCCAGTGACCGGCTGCCGGCCGAGCGCTTCCAGCACACGATGACGACTGCACTCGCCGCGCTGCGGGCTCTGCGCATGCGCTGAGCTCACGCTCACGTCTCACGGCCAGCTATGTCCCGCACCGCACAGCAGCCGCAGACCCCGTTGATTGATACCCCTAGAGGGTATAGAATCGCGTCATGACACAGACGAACCCAGCCCCCGCCTCGGGCCCGGACACGAACAGCCCGGCAGCCGGTGCCTACACCCCGGCGCCCCCGGGTTATCTGAAGGACAAGCAGGCCTTCCGCAACCGGGTCAAGCGCATCGAAGGACAGGTGCGCGGGATCGGCCGGATGATCGAAGAAGACACCTACTGCATCGACATCCTCACGCAGATCTCTGCCGCCACCGCCGCCCTGCACTCGGTGTCGGTCGAGCTGCTGCGCGAGCATATGGGTCACTGCGTCGTCTCCGCTGCCCAGGAGTCCCCGGAGGCAGCGGCTGCCAAGGTTGACGAGGCCACCGCCGCCATCCGACGGCTCATCAAGAGCTGAGAAGGGAGAATCCCATGCACACCACCACCATCACCGTTTCCGGCATGACCTGCGAGCACTGTGAGCGCGCCGTGAAGGAGGAGCTCAGCGCGCTCGACGGCGTCCGCAGCGTCGAGGTCGACCTGGTCGCCGGCGGCGACTCGACCGTGCGCATCGCATCAGATGCCGAGCTCTCAGCTGTCGCCATCGAAGCCGCCGTCGATGAGGCCGGTTACGAGGTTCGCTGATGAGCGCCGGCCCCGCTGCCGATCGCACCCGTCCTGCCGAGCAGCCCCGCAGCGTCGATCTCGACATCACCGGGATGACGTGCGCGTCGTGTTCGGCGCGGATCGAGAAGAAGCTCAACCGACTCGACGGCGTCGAAGCGACCGTCAACCTGCCGCTCAACTCCGCCCGCGTCACCGCCGGCCCGGACGTGACCGATGAGCAGCTGACCGCTGCTGTCGAGAAGGCTGGATATTCGGCGACGGTGCGCACGCCCATGGCCCCAGGCCGCGGCCCGGAGGTCATCGACTACGACCCACGGCACCTGCGCCCACGGCTCATCGGATCGGCAATCCTCGGCCTGCCCGTCGTCGTCATCTCGATGGGCATGGGGCTGGGGATCCCCGGCTGGCAGTGGCTCGTCGCAGCCCTCAGCCTGCCGGTCGTCACCTGGGGTGCGTGGCCGTTCTACACGGCTGCCTACAAGGCCGCCCGCGGCCGGTCGACGACGATGGACACGCTGGTGAGCGTCGGCGTCATCATCGCCACCGTCGTCTCACTCGTCGCACTCGCGCGGGCTGCGGCGGCCGGGCACCTGTGGTACATCCCGCACAACTACCACGTGTGGTTCGAAGCTGCGGTGGCGATCATCGTCTTCCTGCTCACCGGCCGGCTCATCGAGGAGCGCGCCAAGGGCCGGGCGACCGAGGCGCTGCGCGAGCTGCTGAGCCTCGGTGCCACCGAAGTGCGGGTGATCCGCGAGTCCGGCGAGGTCGAGGTGCCGATCGAGGACCTGGCCGCCGGCGAGGTGTTCCGCGTCCGCCCTGGTGAGAAGGTCGCCACGGATGGTGAGGTGGTCAGCGGGCATTCGGCGGTCGATGAGTCGATGCTCACCGGAGAGTCCGTGCCCGTCGAGGTCAGTCCCGGAGACACGGTCACCGGCGCGACGATCAACACCTCCGGGTCGCTCACCGTGCGCGCCACCCGGGTCGGCGCCGAGACGACGCTGGCGCAGATGGCCGAGCTCGTCACCCGCGCCCAGACCGGAAAACCGCCGGTGCAGCGGCTGGCTGACCGGATCTCGGCGGTGTTCGTGCCGATCGTCTTCGTCATCGCCGCGGCGACCCTGCTCGTCTGGGGCCTGGCGGCAGGCTCCTGGTCCGGCGGGCTCATCGCCGCGACGACGGTGCTCATCATCGCCTGCCCGTGTGCGCTCGGCCTGGCCACCCCGACGGCGGTCGCCGTGTCCTCTGGGCGCGGCTCCCAGCTCGGGATCCTGATGTCCGGGCCCGAGGTGATGGAATCGACCCGGCGCCTCGACACGATCGTGCTCGACAAGACCGGCACGGTCACCGAGGGCCGCATGCAGGTGGCCGAATCCCAGCTCTCAGACGACGATTACGCGATCGCCGCGGCTGTCGAGGCGCATTCGGAGCACCCGATCGCCCAGGCCATCGCCGCCGCCGGCTCCGCAGCCCCCGCTGGCGCGGCCGGCACCTCTGGTACGGCCGCTCCGGCGATCGAGGTTACCGACTTCGCCAACATTCCCGGCGGCGGAGTGCGCGCCACCGTGACCACCGCCTCGGGAACGGGAGCATCTGCCGGCCCTGCCCACGCGGTGCTCATCGGGCGGCCGGACCTGCTGCGCGAGCACGGCATCGACGTGCCCGCGGCCGAGGTCCCGGACCTGCCGGCGACGATCGTCGCCGTCGGCATCGACGGCCGGTTCGCCGGCTGCATCGCCGTCGCCGATGCGCTCAAGGACTCTGCGATTGCTGCAATCAAGCAGCTGCGCGAACTCGGGCTCGAGCCGATCCTGCTCACCGGTGACAACGTCCGGGTCGCCGAGGCGGTCGCCTCCGAGGTCGGGATCGAGCGGGTGCATGCCGATGTCCGCCCCGACGGGAAGGTCGAGGTGGTCTCTGCGCTGCAGGCTGAGGGACGGTCGGTGGCGATGGTCGGCGACGGCGTCAACGACGCCGCGGCACTGACGCAGGCCAATATCGGCCTGGCGATGGGCTCGGGCACCGACACCGCGATCGCGGCCTCGGACATCACGCTCGTGCGCGATGACCTCGCACAGATCCCGCAGGCCATCCGGCTGTCCCGGCGGACCCTGGCGATCATCCGCGGCAATCTGTTCTGGGCCTTCGCCTACAACACCGCTGCGATCCCGATCGCCGCGCTCGGTCTGCTGAACCCGATGATCGCCGGTGCTGCGATGGCGCTGAGCTCGGTATTCGTCGTGCTCAACAGCCTGCGCCTGCTGCGCTTCCGTTGAGCTGAGCTCACCGGGGTATGCCCGCCGGGGCGCATTCACGGAGGACATGTAAAAGCGCTTGCACTGTTGCCCGGACATTGAAAGATTCAGGCGAAATCTTTCAATGTCCGGGGTTCGTCTTTAGACTCAGACCATGTCGTGGAATCCAGCGGTGCCCTACAACGAGCTGCCCTCACTGCCCGCAGCCGAGGTGCTCGAAACTCACCGGATCCTCAAGGCTGCCATCGGAGCGCGGGCGGCACTGGCCGGTCTCGACCAGGCGCGCAGAAGGATTCCGAACCCGGAAGTGCTCGTCAACTCGCTGCCCTACATCGAAGCGCAGGCCAGCTCCGAAATCGAGAACATCGTCACGACCACTGACGAGCTGCTGCGTTTCTCCCAAGTCGCCGATGCCTCAGCGTCTCCGGCAACAAAGGAGGCGTACCGTTACAGTCGCGCGCTCTTCGACGGTGCCGACTGGACGAATGCGCACACGCGCGGTCTACTTCAGGACCGGGAACGACTTCTGATCGCCGTCGTCCTTGCGGGTGCTGATCCAGTTGAGCAGCGCGGTCACACCGAAGACGACGAGGAACGTGATGACGGTGTAGAGGCCGACGAGCCCCATCGCCTTGAGGCTCGACCAGGCGGCGGTGAAGAAGATCGTTGAGATGAGGACGATGCCAGCGGCAACGACACCGAACATGAAGGAGTCCTTGTAGCTCACGGTCGTGTTCGACGGGTATGCCGGGGAGTGGGAGTCCTGTTGATGAGCCATAGTGGCCACTATTCTACTCCGTACCGCTGCGGCGGGCGAGGCCGGGCGCAGCCTGGCACACTAGTGACATGACAGGACGAACACCCGCCAGCGCCGCAGCCCGGATCCGCAGCCGCTGCCGGCGTGCAGCCGCGGTGCTGAGCGTCGGTGTCTTCCTGCTCACCGGCTGCAGTCCCGACGGCGGGCTGCGCGTCGAGAGCCCCGAGGGCCACCCGGTGCCCAGCGCCACCCGGCCGTCGGAGAACCTGCCTGTCGACGAACCGTTCTCCGCCGAAGAGATCCGGGAGGCCGCCGTCGATGACGCCGCACTGGCCGCCGATGCCGCACATGCCCAGGTGCTCGAGACCCTGCTGTACTGCACCGACTGCCTGACCCTGGGCGAACCGCTCATGGTCGGCGAGACGAAGTACCAGATCGCCCAGGTGACCACCCCGCGCGACGAACAGCGATTCGCTGGCCTGGTGGTCGGCGATGAAGACGGCAGGCCTGCCGTCAAGCTCGTCGTCTCGGGTACGGACCTGACGCTCACCCCCGGGCAGGGCGGTACGCTCGTGGCCCAGGAGTCGCTGTATCGCGACGGTGACAAGCGCTGCTGTCCCTCGGGCTGGTCGGTGCGCGTGTACCGGTATCATGACGGCCGGTTCGAGGGCGGGCAGCGGATCAGCCGCGACGGCGGGAAGTGACTCATCCCGCCTGAGACCCGCAGTCAGGGGCACGCCCCGTTAAGCTGTATGTCACACCCCTTCAGTACCGCGATTCATGTGCAGCGAAACGAGGTCCCTCATGCATATCGTGCTGGTCGAAGACGATGAGGTCATTCGCGAGACCACACAGATCTCTCTGGAGCGCTTCGGCTACACCGTCAGCGCGTTCGAAGACGGCCGCGACGGCTACGAGTTCGTCGCCTCCCACGGCGCTGACGTGGTGCTGCTCGACCTCATGCTGCCGACGATGAACGGCGCGTCGATCTGCCGGGCGATCCGCGAGAAGTCGACC
This sequence comes from Brevibacterium luteolum, assembly GCF_025147615.1. Taxonomy (NCBI): domain Bacteria; kingdom Bacillati; phylum Actinomycetota; class Actinomycetes; order Micrococcales; family Brevibacteriaceae; genus Brevibacterium; species Brevibacterium luteolum. The sequence continues at coordinate 34,132 of NZ_JALXPM010000005.1, forward strand.
GTGCCGATCATCATCATCTCCGCCCGCTCTGAGCCGATCGATATCGTCCAGTCTCTTGAGGCCGGCGCCGATGACTACCTCATCAAGCCTTTCGACATGCAGGTGCTCAACGCCCGCATCCGCGCCGTGGTGCGCCGGTTCATCACCGCCGGCAACGAGCCGATGGGCTTCTCCCCCGACGAGATCGGCCCACCGGCTGAGAAGGCCGGCAGCGATGTCGGCACGACCGTCGGTCTCGACGGGATTCCCGAGGTGCTCGGTCCCTCACCGGGACTGTCGAACCCGGGTTCGCATAGCGCAGCTGCCGAATCCTCCCCCGCTTCTGTTGCCGCACCTGCCGCCCCGGCCGCTGCCGCCGGGTCCCGCACCGGCCAGGCGACCCCCGCCTCGGGCACGGATGCCGCTGACCGCGGGCACTACCGCACGCGGCTGGGTTCGCTGGTGCTCGACAGCGCACGGCTGACCGTGCTCGTCGATGACAAGGAGGTGCATCTGACGCCGACCGAGCTGCGGGTGCTGCTCCTGCTGACCGAGGAGCCGGGGCATGTGTACTCGCGGGAGAAGATCGCCTACACCGTGTGGGGATACGAGTGGGCCGGTGATTCTCGGGTTGTGGATGTCCACATCCAGCGGCTGCGCAAGAAGATCGGCGCGCGGATGATCGAGACGGTGCGCGGCTTCGGCTACAGGTTCGCCGGGTAGGGGCGCGCGTGTCCCTCAGGTGGAAGATCGTCCTCCTCATCGTCGTCTCCGTCATCATCGCGGTGCTGTCCTGCGGTGTCATCGTGCGGCAGTCCGCGGCGGCGGCCGAGGACGACCGGATGCGCCAGCGGGTCTCCGACCAGCTCGAAGACGCGATCTCGATCTACTCCGACACCGGTGTGCTGACCCTCAACGCCACCGTCGACGACCCCGAGCTTCCTGATGAGGCGCAGACTGCCGCCCGCAAGGGCGAAAGCGTCACGATCCGCTCGACGGTCGACTGGCAGGAGACGATGTGGGCGGCCGCGCCGATCCAGGTCGGATCGCACACCGCGGTCATATCCGTGCGCAACTCGACGGAGGAGTCACAGAACCTGCTCAACGACATCGACCGGGCGATCCTGCTCGGGATGATCGGCGCAGCCGTCGTCATCGGCGGCATCGGTTCGCTGGCTGCCGGGCAGATCTCCAGGCGCCTGACGCTCGGCGCGCAGGCGGCCCGCAAGATCGCCGGCGGGGACACCTCGGTGCGGATCTCGGACGTCATCGAGGCCGGTGACGATGAGGTCGCCGCCTTCGCTGAAGCTGCCGACACCGCCGTGTCACGGCTGGTCGAACGACTGGACTCCGAACAGCGATTCACCGCTGACCTCGCACATGAGATGCGCACACCGCTGACCGGTCTGGTGAATGCGGCGAACCTGCTGGAGGAGGATTCTCGTCCTGCTGAACTCGTCAAGGAGCGGGTGAGCCGGCTGCAGGTGCTCGTCGAGGACCTGCTGGAGGTCTCGCGCTTGGATGCGGGGCGGGCGACCCCGTCGATTGCGCCGATGAACGTCGACAACTCGATCCGCTCACTCGTCTCGACCCTGCAGGGCTCCGGTGCGTTCACCGGCCAGGAGATCGAGGTGGTCTGCGACTCCGACGGGCGGACAGTGATGACCGATCAGCGGCGCTTCGAGCGCATCATCTCCAACCTCATCGTCAACTCCGTGCGTCACGGCAAGGCGCCGATCGTCGTGCGCACGACCCCAAGCTCGGTCATCGTCAGCGACGCCGGTTCCGGCTATCCGGCCGACATCCTCGCCTCGGGGCCGACCCGATTCGTCTCCTCCGGCGGCGGGGGTATGGGACTGGGGCTCGTCATCGCCCAGGGCCAGGCGAAGCTGCTGGGCATGCACCTGCTGTTCCGCAACGCTCCAGACGGCGGGGCGGTCACGGAGGTCGTCTTTCCCGAGGCACGGGTCGAGGAGGAGATCGTCAGAACCCATACCGGCGCCCTGCCCGAGGTGGGTCAGTGACGTCCCCGCGGGGACGTCAGCGCCCCCGGGTGCTCGGAGCTGGGGCTGCGGTTAGGCGGCTAAGCCGAGGTCATCCTGTGGTTTCTCCACGCCGAAGAGCCAGGAGACGCATTCTGCGAGATTGAAGCCGTAACCGCCGCCGAACGTGCTGACGCGATCGGGTCCGTAGAGCTGCTCGAACGGGCAGGCGGTGAGATTCAGCGGCTCTGACATGACCTCGGTGACCTCGTCGAGGTCGTCGGGCGGGTGCGCCGACGGCGTCCAGTCGATGGTGTCCTGCGTGTGTCCTGGGGGTGCCAGGAGCAGATGGGTTTCGAACTTGCCGACATCCCGGCCGTCTGCGGTGAGGAAGACGAACCCGGTGCTTCCCTGCCGGGCTCCGGAGTGCGGTGCATCGGTGCGGGCGATGCGCAGGTGGTGTTCATGCACGGCGATGTGGTGGGAGCGGCACAGCAGGACGAGGTTGTCGAGGTCAGTCGGCCCTCCTTCCGACCAGGGCTGGCGGTGGTGCGCCTCCAGCCGGCGGCGTCTGCCGCAGCCGGGGAACTGGCACAGTCCCAGGTCCCTAACGCTGAGGGCCAGGCGCTGCCGAGAGCTCGCCAGCCGCTTCGTCCGGCCGAGCACCAGCACGTCTCCGAACCGGTCGAGTGCCGCGCCGATGATCGCCGAGCTGCAGGCCAGCCGGGCAGACGACTCCGCAGAGATCGCCCCGTACCCGTCGACGTAGCTCTTCTGCTCTGGCGCAGACGTCCCCGCGGGGACGTCTCCGGCATCGTCGGGTACCGGCTGTGCCTGCACCTTCGCCTGCACCTTCGCCTGGGCCTGCGCGAGGGTGTCGGGTGAGACGTGGACGACCATCGTCGCGCGGGCCGCATCGGTGCGTGAGCCGTTGGCTGCGTCGGAGCCGCAGCGCACGAGCTCCATCAGCGCCTCGGCCTGGGTGGGGAAACCGTCCGCGTGGACGTTGCTGGGGTTCTCCGGCACCTCCGGCTCTCCGGAAGCGGATGCTTCCCCAGCGGCTTCGGCCTGCTCGCGGACGAGCCGGTCATGGGCGGCGCCCACCGCAGCGAGGATTTCGGCGGCCTCGGCCTCGGGCAGGTCGATGAGGATCCGTGCCCGCCCCTGCCCGTTCGGCAGGATGGTGAACCGGTCCTTATCCCCGCTGATGAGCTCCTGCCGCTCGTCATGCTTGACGAGCAGTGAGTACGTGCTCACCATCTTCGACAGCTGCTCGGCGGTGGCGAGGACGACGATCTCGGCCGCTCGCTGGCGGTCGATGCGATCAGCGACCCGGGTGATCGCCCGGACTTTCGAGTACGAGACCCGTCCGACGGCGAACAGCGAGGCCACCTCAGGCAGCTTGCGCAGTGCGCGCATGACGCGCAGGTATTCGCGTGCGGTGTGCACCTGCACTTCGCACACGAATGACACCCAGTGCGCCAGGCTGCGGATGCCGATCCAGCCCTCCCAGATACGGCTGCGCTCGACCTCGTCGAGGAGTGCCAGCAGCCTGGCCTGACACTGCGAGACGTGCGCAATCGCCTGTTTGACGGCGAGCACGAGGGCATCCGGATCCTCACCGGCCACCCCCAGGGAGGGAAAGCCCTCGATCGTGCTCAGCCGTGCGCCGAGCTCATCGGCCCCGGTTGCTCTGCCGGTCGCGGTATCGGTCTCGCACGTCTCGGTCGTGCTCGTCATCGCCATCACGGTCCCCTGTCACCGGGCAGTCACCTGCCCATTCGATACGTACATCCACGCTAGACTCCGGCACTGACATCGTGGGCTGACCTGCGACGATGATGGCGAGCGGGGAACCCGCCTGCCAGTCAGCTCAGCGGCGGCCACCACCTCGGGAACGGCCACCTCGGGAACGGCCACCTCGAGAACGGTCGCCTCGGGAACCGGTGCCGCCACGCGGTGACCAGCCGCAGCCCGCGACCAGCGCGTAGAGGCCAGCCCACTGCTCAGCCGACAGATCCTTGGGCAGGGTGCTCGCGCCGAAGCCCTCACGGGCCAGCCAGCCCTTGACCGCCTGACGGGCGCGCTGCCCGACGATCCGGCTGAGGATCTCGGGCAGTCCTCGCCCGCGGCCGGTGAACACCGCGTGGACGAACCCGCGGTAGGCCCGCCGGTCGCTTTCGGCGAGCAGGGGCGCAGCGCGCCGGGTCATCCGCAGCATCCCGCCGTCGACGCTCGGCATCGGCCGGAAGGCACTGCGCGGCACCCGGCCGAGCAGCGTGAAGTCGATCCACGGCCACCATTGGGCGGTCATCATTGAGGCACCGCCCACTCCGGCCCGGCGCCGGGCGACCTCCCACTGCACGAGCAGCACCGCCTCCTGCCAGTGCGGGATCGGCAGGATGTGGCGCAGCATCGCCGTCGTCAGGTGGTACGGCAGATTGCCGACGATGACGCATCTGCCAGCCGGCAGATGCCAGCGCAGGAAGTCGGCGGTGACGATCTCGACCGGCGGCCCGCCGGCGGGTGCGGCGAGCTCGCGGCGCAGCGCGGCGGCGTTGCGCGGGTCGATCTCCACGGCAGTGAGAGGCCGGCCGAGCGCGGCGAGCCGGTGGGTCAGGGCACCGCGCCCGGGCCCGATCTCGATGATCGGTCCGCCGGATTCGGCGACGGCGCCGATGAGGGTGGTGATGGTGTGTGAGTCGATGAGGTAGTTCTGGCCGTGCTCATGACGGCCGCCACGATACGTGGGCATGATGTAGGACGCTCCAAAGGAATCTGGCGTCCGGGCAGCACAATGTCTCCGCCCGGCTGGTCACAGCGGAGCGGCGAAACCTGGGAATGGGAAATCCGAAGAAGGGTCCGCCGCTCAGAAGCGGAAACGGCCCCAAACGATAGCCTCAGTTGCTGACATCATGATGACACTGATGATACCGGTCCCGAGGCGGTGGTGTCGATGTCGACTTCGTCGAGGCCGTCGTCGTCGAGTTCGGCATCCGAGGCGACGTCGAGGAGTTCGTCGAGCTGCCGGGCGACGCGGATGTAGCCCAGGTGCGAATAGGCCTGCGGGTGGTTGCCGAGGTGCTGTTCGGCGACCGGCTCGTACTCCTCGGGGAACAGGCCGGTGGGCCCCATGAGGTTGTCGAGCCGCCGGAACAGATCACGGGCATCGGCGATCCGTCCGACCTTGATGAAGGCCTCGATCAGCCAGGTGGTGCAGATGTGGAAGCCGCCCTCGAGCCCGGGCAGCCCGTCATCGTAGTGGTAGCGGAACACCGTCGGCCCGACCCGCAGGTCGCGTTCGATCGCATCGACGGTGGCGATGAACCGCTCATCGTCTGCCGGCAGCAGGCCGGAGAGCCCGACGAACAGGCAGGCCGCGTCGAGGTCGTCCTCGCCGTAGGCCACTGTGTAGGCGCCGACCTTCTCGTTCCAGCCGTGGGTGATGACGTCCTCGGCGATGGTTTCGCGCAGCCGTCGCCACGCCCCGGGCATCGTGCGGCTGAACCGCTCGGCGATGCGGATCGCGCGGTCGACGGTCACCCAGCACATCACCTTGGTGTACACGTTGTGCTTCGGGGCCCGGCGGGCCTCCCAGATGCCGTGGTCGGGTTCGTGCCAGCGGCGCTCAACGGCGGTGACCATATCGCAGGTGAGCTTCCAGTTCTCCTCCGACAGCGTGCCGACGGCCGCGGTGAAGTCATCGAGCAGCTCGGTGACCGGGCCGAACACATCGAGCTGCACCTGGTGTTCAGCGGCGTTGCCCACCCGCACCGGCCGGGAGCCGGCATAGCCGGGCAGATGCTCCAGCACTGCCTCGGTCGTGAGCGCTGAGCCGTCGACGGCGTAGAGCGGGTGGAGCTGCTCGGGCCCGACCGTCATCTCCAGGATCCCGGCCAGCCATGCCAGGAAGCCCTCCGCCTCGGCGGTGGAGCCCAGGCTCAGCAGGGTGCGCACGGTCATCGAGCCGTCGCGCAGCCAGCAGTAGCGGTAGTCCCAGTTGCGGATGCCGCCGATCCCCTCAGGCAGGGAGGAGGTCGCGGCGGCGAGCACGCCGCCAGTGGGCACGTGGCACAGGGCGCGCAGAGTGATCGCCGAGCGGGTGACCTCGTCGGTCTTGAGTTCGGGCAGGGTGAGGCCGGCGACCCAGTTGCGCCAGTAGCCGGCCGCGCGCCGGCGCACGAAGGACTCCCCGCCGGCGAGCAGGTAGTCGGTATCGGCGAACGACCCGCCGCACACGAGCACCAGCACGAGCTTGGCGCGCTCCTGCGTGGTCGGCACGACGCGGGCCACGGCGGTGTCGGAGCCGTCTTCGCTGATGATGTCGAAGTCGACGCCGGGAGCGTGGAGCATCACCGGCTCCGAGGTGCCGAGCACCCGCACACCGTCGCCGACCTTCTCCAGCCGGATCGGGTACGAGCCGAAGTCCGGGCGCGGGGCGAACCGGATCTCGGCCTCGGCGTCGCCGGTGAGCACGCGCACGAGCACGGTGTCGAGGCTGTCCTCGGACACCGGGGCGAGGTAGTCGCGGGCGGTGAGCCCGGCCCACCGGGTCTCGACGATGGTGGTGTCGCGCTGATAGCGCTGGGTCAGCGACTTCTGCTTGCGGGCATCCGCGCCCGAGGCGGTGGCTGGGGCGACCGAGTAGTAGCCGGCGGCTGGGGAGCCGAGGATCTCGGAGAACAGGGAGGCCGAGTGGGGCAGTGGGTGCGGCATCCAGCAGATCCGGCCGCCGGGGTCGATAAGCGCGGTCGACTGCCCGTTGGCGAGTATCGAGTGCCGTTCGATCGGCACGGCGGTCTGGCCGAACAGCCAGGAGCGACGCAGCTCGAAGATGCTCGAGAGCACGAGCGAGACGGTCTCGGGGTCGGCGAGCTGGAAGCCTGCGGCGGTGTCGACGCAGGGGCGCCCGGAGACGGCCTTGCGGCAGTCGAGCGGGGCGACCGTGATGCCCAGGTCGGTGGTCGTCAGAGTCTCCAGAGCCCGCTCATCTGAGGTGTCGTCGCCGATGTAGACGACCGCGGCCGCTCCGAGGCGTTCGCGCAGCCCATTCAGCGCCTCGCCCTTGGTGGATTCGACGACGGTGAGGTCGGCGACCTCTTTGCCGCGGACGACGGACACGGCGACGTGCCGAGCCATCTGCGTGATGCCGGCTTCGACGACGGCGCGGGCATCGGGGTCGAGGCCGCGCAGGTGCACAGCCACACCGGTGGGTTTGAGCTCGAACTGCGCCTCGGGCACCATCCGCGCCAAGGAGGCCACCGACTGCTGCAGGTCCTTCAGGGCCGCCTTCGCCTCGGCGTCGAGGGCGTCGATGGCGTCGATGTCGGTCTCCGAGCCGTGGGAGCCGACGAGATGGACCTCACGCGGCAGCCGCGACATCGCTGCGAGGTCGCGCAGGGACCGACCGGAGATGACCGCGGCGTTGGTGTCGGGCAGGGCGGCCAGTGCGCGCATGCTGATGAGGCTGATGGGCAGCGGATAGGCGTGGGTGGGCTTGTCGACGATCGGAGCGATGGTGCCGTCGTAGTCGGTGGCGATGAGCAGCTTGGGGGTCCGGGCCAGGCGGACGATCTCTGCGAACAGCTCGGCATCAAGGGTGCGGGCGGCCTCGGCGAGGTCGCCGAGCGGGCCGGAGGTGGGGGCTGCGGGATCCCAGGAGTCGAGCAGGTCGAGAGATGCGGTCATGGTGTCCTCGTGGTGCAGGTGGTGCGGGGCGCCCGGCGGGCAAAGCGCATTCAGTGTAGTGGCTTGCCCGCGCCCAGGCGAACGGCCGCCTGCCGCCGGTGTCTCAGCGCCTGCCGAGCAGATGGTCGGGGAAGCGGTCGCGTTCGTAGGTGACGGTGTCGTAGCCGTGTTCGACGGGCTGGCCGTGCTCGTCGAGGCCGACGAAGACGATCTTGTCGATCGAGAGGATGATCTCGCCGGTGATGATGTTGCGGACCTGGCAGCGCATCGTCAGGGAGGTGCGCCCGAACTTCACGGCCACCAGCCCGATCTCGATGATGTCGCCCTGGGTGGCGGAGGCGAGGAAGTTGATCTCGGAGATGAACTTCGTCACGATCCGCTGGTTGCCCAGTTGGATCATCGCGTACACGACGGCTTCGTCGTCGATCCAGCGCAGCAGCGAGCCGCCGAACAGGGTGCCGTTGGCGTTGAGGTCTTCGGGCCGCACCCATTTGCGGGTGTGGAAGTTCATCGCCGGGCGGCCGGCCTTGTCGCGGGCGGTCGATTCGTCGGTGCCGTGCGGTGGGTTCGTCGCGTCGCTCATGTGCCCAGTCTAGGCATCGGGGTTCGCGGCGGGGTCGGTGGCCGGTCCCGAGGCGGTGGTGCGGCGGGCCTGTGAGCGGCGGGAGTAGCCGCCGAGCATGTAGAGCACGCCGGAGGCGAGCATGGCGGCGCCGGTGAAGCCGATGACGGTCAGTGCTCCCATGTCGTCTCCGAAGGCGATGATGATGCCGATGAGGGCGTGGATGCCGCCGACGATGAGGAAGTCCGAGGAGCTCGGCAGACTGCGCACGAGTGACCACAGCCACAGTTCGCAGGCGGCGTGCAGCAGCGCCCACACGGCGACGGCCGCGCGCAGCTGGCCGGGCTGTTCGGCGAGGAACAGGAAGATGATCGCCGGGATGACGATGACCGCCTGGCCGAGCACCGGGGTGCGGACAGAGGTGGTGACCGCGCGGGCGAAGCCGAGGATGAGCAGACCCTGGACGACGAGGTAGCCGATGAGCAGGTAGTCGGCGGTGTCGACGCGCAGGGCGAGCTGAGCGGGCCCGCCGATCTGCTCGCGGGGGAAGAAGACGGTGACGATGCCGAAGATGAAGGCCGCGGCACCGCGGGCGAACATCCACGCGCCGCGGGCGGACTGGCCGGCCCGGATCTCGGCGGGTCTGACCGCCTCGTCTGCGCTGTGCGATTCGTCTGCGCTGTGCGTCTCGTCGGGCTCTGGTGCTCCTGCGGGGGTATCAGACATCACCGCACAAGTGTAGCCGCAGGCCCACGAGGTGCGGGCGCCAGCGTCGACGGGCCTGACCTGGCCGATAAATCCGTACTTTCAATAATTCCGTATTTCTTGTATAAATGGGGTATGACCGATTCTGCTCCCGATGCACTGCGCGAGCGGCTCAGCGCGCTCGAAGACCGCATCGCTGCCCTCGAAGCGCGCCAGCCCGGCATCGCCGCCGATTCAGCACCCGGTGACCCAGCACCGGGTGACCCCACTGCACCGCACGGATCTGAGGCGACGCCAGCGGTGGATCCGGCGCGCAGCACGCTGTGGGCGCTCGAGGGTCTCAAACAGGCCACGGGTGGGGCCGGCGGGATCCTCTTCGCCGGAGATCTGCCGCAGACCCCGGCCGGCCCGGTGTCGTGGCAGTACGGGCGGCCGGCCGGCTACATCGACGACCTCGACTTCACCACCGCCGCCACCAGGCTCGACGCCCTCGGCCACTCCGTGCGGCTGGGACTGCTGCAGGAGATCCACCGCGGCACCACCTCGGTCGCGGGGCTCTCCGAGCTCGGCCGCTTCGGCTCAACCGGGCAGATCTACCACCACCTGCAGCAGCTGGCGAGCGCCGGCTGGCTCGAATCACCGCAGCGCGGGCAGTGGCGCATACCCGTCGAGCGCGTCATCCCCGTCCTCACGATCATCATCGCCGCGGTCGGCTGAGCGCCGCCCTGCCACCAACTCGCCGGTTTCCATCAGCAACGCACAGGAGGGACCCATGGCACACCGCACCCCGCCCACCGAGCACCCGAACACCGGCCGCACGCTGCGGCGCTGGCTGTGGCCCGGCGCTGCCGCACTCGCCGTGGCGCTGCTGCTCACCGGTCTGTCCCCGCTGTTCCCGCGCCTCGGCGGCAGCACCGGGGACGCAGAGCTCGGTGAGGAGATCATCGAGATCCTCGGCTCCCATCAGCGCCATCATGTGGCGATCGCCCGGCTGAGCGCAGACGGCGGTGGGCCGCGGTTCGCCGGCTTCGGCGCCGATGAGAACACCGAGTTCGAGATCGGCTCGGTGACGAAGACCTTCACCGGCGTGCTGCTCGGCCAGGCGATCGAGAAGGAGGAGGTCACCCTCGACACGACGCTCGGCGACATCTTCGGCGACGAGGCCGGCGGGGCAGCTGAGATCACGCTCATGCAGCTGACGACCCACACCTCGGGACTGCCGCGCCTGGAGCCCAGCGGACCGCTCACACCCCTCATCGCCCAGGTGCTGCACACCGACCCGTACCAAACCTCCGAAAGCGAACTGCTCGCCGGGCTGGAGTCGCTCGACGCGCCCAAGCCGGTCGATCCGGATGCCGGCGATGGCGAATACTCGAACTACGGAGTCGCGCTGCTGGGGCTCGCCCTGGCCGAGGCGGCCGGCACGGATTACCCCACCCTGCTGCAGGAGCGGATCTTCGAGCCGCTGGGCATGTACGACAGCTATCTGCCGGTCACTCGCGACGGCTTAGCCGCCGATGCTCCGCACGGCTACGCTGCCGGCGGCGTCCCCGCCTCACCGTGGACGATGAACGCCAACGCACCGGCCGGCGGGATCCGTTCGACTGCGGCCGATATGACCCGCTACGTGCAGGCGGTGATGACCGGTGAGCTGGCCGGCGCGGAGCAGGCCACAACCCGACATGCGCTGCTGCGCGAGGGACAGGAGATCGGCTTCAACTGGATGCTGCGGGTTCCGGATGCCGGTGAGAAGCACGTGATACTGCACAACGGCGGCACGGGCGGCTTCAGCTCGATCGTCGGCTTCACCCCTGAGGGCGAGGCTCTCATCGTGCTCTCGGACACGAGTCGCTCGGTCGACGATGCACTCGACGCCCTCATCGACGGAAAGGAGCAGTCATGAGCACGATCTTCGCGATCTTCTTCCTCGCATTCATCCTCGCCTGCGCCGGGCAGGCCGTCTGGCGCGTCATCCGCGCGCGCCGCGCAGTGGCAGCAGGCGGCCAGGACGTCCCCGTCTCGCGGATGGGGCTGTTCGTCGGCATCATCGCTGCCGTCACAGTGTTCATCATGCAGTGGCTGCTCGTCAGCCTGCCGAGCTGGGCGCTCTTCGTGTGGGTGCCGGCGGCACTGGCCGTCGTCTTCGCCGCCTTCGAGGCCGCACGCCTCGGCCCGCAGCTGCCATGGCTGCGTCCCGGGCGCGCTCGCTCGGACCTCGTCGCGGCCGGCGGTGAGGCGATCTTCTCCGTCCTCGTCATCGCAGCCGTGGTCGCCTCTGTCGTCCTGGCGCTGCAGTGAAACCTCAGGCGTCTCCGGTCATGCTGATGGTCAGCTCATCGCCTGACTGCGTGATCTGCGCGGCGGCTAAGCCGGTTTCGGCTGGGCCGGAGAGCGGCTCTCCGGTCTTCGGGTCGAACCGGGAGGTGTGACAGGGGCAGATGATCTCCTCTTCCGTCACCGTCTGCACCAAGCAGCCCTGGTGCGGGCAGATCGCGTTGAACGCGTGGAAGTCCCCCTCGGTGGGCTGGGCGACGACATACCGGTCGTCGACGACGACACCTGAGCCAACCGGCACCTCGGCCGCGGCCACGGTCGAGGGCTCGACGATGTCGTCGTCGGCGCCCGAGCAGCCTGACAGCGCTGCAGTGCCGCCGATGCCGGCGGCACCACCAGCCAGGGCTGACAGCTGCACCATGCGCCTGCGGCTCATCTCGTTGCTCATGCGTTCTCTTCTCCTGTCCTGCTCTCCCCTCGCGGGGTCACGGTGTCCTCGATGACGAACCTGCCGCTGCCGCCGGGGCTCGTCCAGTTCCCGTGCAGCGCATCGGCTTCGTCGACGCCCTGCATCATCGTGCGGTCGACCGGAGTGCCGACGGGGATGACGCTCAGCGACCCGCTCGGCTCCAGGATGACACACTGGGCGTCCTGCAGCCGTCCCAGCCCCGCCCTGCGCAGGGCGATCTGCACATCATCGGCGGTGACGTGCACGCGCCGCATCACCCGGGTGAGCATCGCGCCGTGGGCGACGATAAGGATCGGCTGGTTGTTCAGCGCCCGGTGCATCGGCAGAGAACTGCGCAGCGCCCCGAACAGCGCCTCCAGGCACATGAGGGTGACGAGCCCGATCGCACCGGCGGAGACCGTCGGCGGATGGCCGATGATGACCCGGCCGGCGACCGCACCGACCATGATGGCGACCACAGCGTCGAAGCTCGTGATGCCGGAGAGGACGCGGGCGCCGAAGATCCGCAGCAGGATGACGAAGACGGCGTAGATGAGGATCGCGGAGACGATGACGACGGGGATCCGCCACAGTTCGATGCCGAGCGTCTCGAGCAGCGCCGCCTGCCAGCCGTCCGGTGGCGTCATGAGAGCACCTCGCGCAGCACCGGCCAGGTGCGCTTCATCCGCTCCCGTCCGTAGGCTGCGCGATGGTCATCGGGCCGGGCGGTCAGGGTCCGGGAGGTCCAGATGCAGGCGTTGAGGCACAGCCGCGTGAAGGCGGCATGCTCGATGAGGCCCAGTTCCGTGTCGCTGAGCTCCGCGGGCGTGCCGGCGGCAGCATCCTGATAGGCGGCCACGGTTTCGCGCAGGGCTGCCAGCGGCCGTTCGGTGCCGAGCATCGTGTACGCCGCGGCGATCGCCAGCTCCGCCACACGCGGGGCGGTGCGGGCATCGCCGAAGTCGATGATCCCGGTGATCTGCTCATCGGCCACTAGCAGGTTGAAGTCGTTGAGGTCCTGGTGGACGACCTGCTCCTCCAGACCGTCCAGCTGCGGGACGATGTCGGCCTCGAAGCGCTGCGCGGCCGCCCGGGCCAGGGCGAGGTCGCCGGAAAGCTGGCCGCTGACCTCGGCCGCAACCTGTCCGGCGGCTTCGAGGCTGGCGATGCGCTGACAGGCGAAGAGGACGTTGGCACCGGTGGTCTCGAACGACCAGGGGTGCACCATGGGACCGGGTTCCCCGGCCATGCCAGCCAGTGCGTTGACCACCGCAGCTGCCGTCCGGCCCACCTGGGCGGAGTAGTTCTCGGGCAGGTGAGCGCCGGCAGCCACCCGGCCGGGCAGGTACTCCTGGATGCGTATGAGCGCCGGCAGCGTCCCCGCGGGGACGTCGACGCTGGCGACGAAAGGCCGGTGCTCCGCCCCTGCCCGGGTGTGGCCCGCCTCGGCGACTCCCGCGTCGGCAGCGGGGTCTGTCAGGGCCGGGACCTGGCCGGCGACCGGCAGGCCGGCCCGGGCGGCGGTCTCCTGCACGCGGGTGATCCAGTCGATGTGGCCGGGCCCCATCGTGCGGGTGGGGTATTCGGCCTTGAGCACGTAGTCGCGGCCGGCGGCGCGCAGGCGCACGTTGATGGCGATCTCGCCGGGCAGGAAGTCGCCGACCTCGGCGACGAGACCGAAGTGCGTGCGACAGATGTCGGTGAGCTCCGCGGCGGTGAGCGTGTGCAGCGGCCGGTTCATACGCTCAGGGTATCGGGTCGGGCGTGAGGAATCTGCACCATCCGGGCCGCGGATGTGGGACGCTGGGTTCATGGCGCAGATGCACATGGCCAACGCCTTCGATCCCGAATCCGTCCCCGAGGTGCCGGCTCGCACCGCCGAGCTGCTCACCCGGCGCGAGGCCGTGCTCTCGGCCAGCTACCGGCTGTTCTACCGGGAGCCGCTCGAAGTGGTGCGCGCCGAGGGCGCATGGCTGTACGACTCCACCGGCCGCCCCCACCTGGACATGTACAACAACGTCCCGGCGATCGGGCATGCGCACCCGGCCGTGACCGCGGCGGCGACCGCGCAGCTGTCGCGTTTGAACACGCACACCCGGTATCTGACCGAGGGGATCCTCGACTACTCCGAGGCCCTGCTGGCGACCTTCCCGGCGGCGCTGGACCAGGTCACCTATGCCTGCTCCGGGTCCGAGGCGGTGGATCTGGCGGTGCGGATGGCCCGGTTCGCCACCGGTCGTGAGGGTGTCATTGTCTCCGCGCACGCCTACCACGGCACGACGGCGCTGGCGGCGAGCCTGTCGCCGAGCCTGGGGGTCAACAATCCCATCGCCGAGGCGGTGGCGACTGTCGACATGCGTCCGGGAATGGACGTGGAGACGGTCGCCGCCGAGGTGCGGGCGGCAGCAGCCGATCTGGAGGCGCGCGGGCACGGGGTGGCTGCGGTGATCTTCGATTCGATCTTCTCCTCTGATGGGGTGCTGCCTGAACCGGTGGGCGGCTTAGCCGCTGCTGCGGATGTGGCGCGGGCCTTCGGAGGGTGTGTCATCGCCGATGAGGTGCAGCCCGGGTTCGGGCGCACCGGCACGATGTGGGGGTTCTCGCGGCACGGAGTCACGCCGGATCTCGTTGTGCTCGGCAAGCCGATGGGCAACGGGATGCCGATCTCAGCAGTCGTGTCCCGGCGGGAGATCTCCGATGCGTTCGGCGCGAGTGTGCGCTATTTCAACACCTTCGGCGGCAATCCGGTGTGCATCGCGGCAGCCCAGGCAGTCCTCGATGTCATCACCGGGTCGCTGCTGGCCCGGCATGCAGCGCAGCTCGGGCAGGTGCTCGCCGACGGCTTAGCCAGTCGTGCCGAGCGCACCGACCTGCTGGGGGATGTGCGAGCGGCCGGGCTGTTCGTCGGCGTCGATGTGCTCGGGTCCAGTGAGCGGCAGCCAGCTGAGACCGCTGCGGCGATCGTCAACGGGCTGCGCCAGCGCCGGGTGCTCATCTCCGCCTCGGGGCCGGGTGCCGATGTGCTCAAGATCCGCCCGCCGCTGGTCTTCGATGAGGCCGAAGCCGAGGTGTTCTTCACGGCACTCGACGACACGCTTCATGAGCTGAGCTGAACTCGCCACCCGTCCCCCGCGGGGGACGTCACCTGCCTGTGTTGGGTGGGCGGTCATCGTCGCCAGTCTCCCCCGCCTCGGGCGCGGTGTCCGTTTTCGAGGCGGTGGTGTCCTCGGAGGTGACCTCGTCGATGACCTCGCGGGCGACCTCTCGGGCGGTTTCCTTGGCCCGGCGGACCGGTGCGCGGAAGGCTGAGGCTGTGCGCTTCATGCCGGGGCCCACTCCGCGGTAGCTCCATCCGCGGATGCTGCCTGGGGCCCGCCAGCCGCGGAACCAGGCGGTGAGCCGGAAGGCGAAGACGACGCTGGCGGCGGTGATCGTCACCCACACGTTCCAGATGCTCGTCTGCTGGCCGAGTGCTGCCAGCAGGGCGCCGCAGAAGGCGGGGATGATATAGAGCTCAGAGCCGGAGAACACGGCCGGGATCTCGTTGGCGACGACATCGCGCATGAGCCCGCCGCCGACGGCGGTGATGATGCCGAGCATGATCGACCCGTAGACGTTCATGCCGTGCTCTAAGGCGATGATCGTGCCGGTGGTGCAGAACAGCGCGAGGCCGGCGGCGTCGAAGATGACGATCGGCAGGCGAGCGCGTTCGGTGTGCCGGCCGATGAAGTAGACGAGGAGGGCGGCCAGCAGCGGGATGAGCAGGTAGATCGGCTCGCGCAGAGACGTCGGCACCTCCCCGAGGACGACATCGCGGATGATGCCGCCGCCCAGGCTGGCAAGGTAGCCGAGCACCACCCCACCGGTGATGTCGAAGTCCTTGCGCGCGGCGAGCAGGTTGCCCGAGATCGCGAAGGCGAAGACGCCGACGAGTTCTAAGACGAACAGTGCGACTGAGACGTTCACGGCCTCAGCCTACGTCACGCGTCACATGCTCGGTCACCGGCTGCTCCTGCGTCCCCGCGGGGACGTGGTCGGGGCGTCGAACGATCTGGAAAGTCGGTACTCAGCCGTCGACGGCGTCGGCGAGCGCGGTGAGGAGGGCGACCTCGGTGCCGGCTAAGCCGCGGGAGAGGTAGACGCGGCGGCCGTCGGTGCGCGGGCGGACCTCGTTGTTGGCGATCTGGCCGAGCGGGATGATCGCCTCGGCCCCGCCGGGCGGCAGCAGCGCCTCGGGTTCGGCCAGGTGCTGGTCGCGGGCGTCGGTGAAGACGCAGGCGCCGGTGAGCAGGTCGTCGGGGATCTCCGAGCCCGAGGCGGCGGCTGGCCCGAGAGTGGAGATGAGGCAGTCCTCGGCAAGCCAGCTGGTGTCGATGACGGGGCTGGTGGCGCGGGTGGCGAGGACGATAATGCTTGCCTCGCGCACCGCCTCTTCGGCGGTCTCCACGGCCGTGGCGGTGAGACCGTAGCTGCTGGCGGCATGTTCAGCCAGTTCAGCGCGGCGTTTGAGAGTCGGCGCGTAGATGCGCACGTCCTCGATCCCGACGACTGCGCGCAGCGCCCACAGCTGCTGGGCGGCCTGCCGGCCGGCGCCGATGAGTGCGACCCGGTGCGGGCCATCGCCTGCGACATAGCGGGCGGCCGCACCGCCGAGCGCGCCGGTGCGGCGGTTGCCGAGCAGGGAGCCCACCGCGATCGCCTCGAGCGCGCCGGTCTCCCGGTTGAAGGCCGTGACGAGCTGCTCTTCTTCTGCGCCACCGGGAAGCTGCCGGTCGCGCACATAGGACCGGTAGCCCAGATGCGTGGTGGTCGCACCGGCTGTGATGACGAGGGTGCCAGCATCGAGGCCGGCCGCCTGCAGCGGTGCGCGCAGCCGGGGCGGGCAGGCGAGCTCGTCTCGTCCATCGGCGGCGAGCGCGGCGCACATCGTGTCGACGGCCAGGCGCGGGGTCAGGTGGGTGCGGATATCGGCGTCGGTGAAGATGCGCATGCCACTGAGTCTAGGCCGCTGCCAGGAACCCGGCCAGACTGTCCGACCAGGCTGTCCGGCCAGGCTGTCCGGCCAGGGAACTCTGAGGTTCGGCTGACTGATATTCCAGCTTCGCTTGCTTGGGTGGGTCATGGCCGGTCACCCACGGCCGGTCGGAGAACGCACAGATCCCAAGTCGTCAGAAAGGTGGATCCATGTCCTCCGCAATCCCCGCCCCCTCGACCACAACCCCCTCGACCACGGCGCCGACCCAGCGCCGCCGCACCTTTCTCGCCGCAGCAGTCGGCACCGCTGCAGGCATCGGCCTGCTCGCCGGCGGCCTCTCCCCTGCCGCCGCCCACGCTGCCCAGCCGACCGCCGCCTCGGGAACGGTCGCCGAGCAGTCGGCCGAACAGGCCGCCGAACGTTCCTACAGCTCACCGGTGCCGGCCGGCTCCGGCGCCCCGACCAGCGCGTTCGGCCCGCGCGGGGACTCCTTCCACCTCGGCACCGACTACGGAGCGGCCACCGGCACCCCGATCACCGCGGTGACCGACGGTGAGGTGCTGCGCGTCGAGACCGGCAAGAAGGTCGGCGACACGAGCCCGAGCTCAGCGCTCAAGCACCACACCGGCAACGGTGTTGTCGTCAAGCACGGCGCGATCGGCGGTGATGCGATGTACAGCTACTACGGCCACCTGAGCGCCGTCGACGTCAAGCCCGGTGACAAGGTCAAAGCCGGTTCGGTCGTCGGCAAGGCCGGCAACACCGGCAACAGCACCGGCCCGCACCTGCACTTCGGTGTCATGGTCAACAGCGATGAGCCGAACGGCGCGAAGTGGACGTCCGCGACGAACACCGGGTTCATCGATCCGCACGACTGGCTTAAGCGCAAGGGCGTCAACGCCGGCTCCGATGCGCCGGTCACCCCGTAACCTGCACATATCCGCGCACGCTGTGTGCATGAGACCCGCGCCCGAGGTGGGACCCGCCTCGGGCGCGGTCGTGTCTGCAGACGAGATGGCCGGGTTCAGGTGAGCAGCAGCTTGTAACCGGTGTGGCTGGCGGTGAAGCCGAGGCGGTCGTAGAAGCGGTGGGCGTCGGTGCGGGAGCGATCGGTGGTGAGCTGAACGAGACCACAGCCGCGGGAGCGGGCGTGGGCGATCGCCCACGTGAACAGCGCCGTGCCCAGGCCCTGTCCGCTGTGGTCGGCGCGGATGCGCACGGCTTCGATCTGGGCACGCAGCATGCCGTGCCGGGAGATGCCGGGAATGAAGGTCAGCTGGCAGGTGCCCACCACCTCGGGCGCGGGGCCAGGAGTTTCGATCACGAGGAGGAGCTGACCGGGGTCGGCATCGACAGCGTCGAAGGCCTGCCGGTAAGCGTCATCGACAGTAGCGGACTCGCGTGACTGCCCGAGCGGGTCGTCGGCAAGCAGCGCGGCGATCGCTGGAAGGTCTCCTGCGCTGGCGCGACGGACGGTGAACTCTGCACCATCGCGAGTGGTCAGGCGGGTGAGCGACTCGGTCATGGCATCAGTGTCGCACAGCCGACTAGAGCAGCAGGTGGGCCAGCGGGGCGGCGATGAGGATCGATAGGGCGACGCGTTCGAACCAGATGACCACGAGGTGCCACAGCTTGATCGGGATGTCGGTGGCGAGGATCGATGGCACCATGGCGGAGAAGAAGATGATGCCTGAGACCGAGATGATGCCCACGACGAAGCGGGTGACGAGCGACTCGACATCGGCGACCTGGGTGGAGGGCAGGAACATCTCGACGAGGCCGAGCGAAAGTGCCTGGCCGGCCAGCAGCGGTTCGCTCATCCGGGTGATCCAGGTGAACGGGTACAACAGGTAGCCGAACCATTCGAAGAGCGGCGTGTGCTTGGCCAGCAGCAGGCCGATGAGCCCGACCGACAGGATCGAGGGCAGGATCGAGGCGGCCATGTAGATGCCGTCGCGGAAGTTCAGCCAGATGTTGCGCCCGAAGCTCGGTGCACGGTCGAGCGCCTCAAGGGCTTCACCCCAGGCCGCGCGCAGGCGGGATCCGGCAGGCTTCTCCTCCGGCTGGGGGGTCGCTTCATGCCAGTAGTCGTGCGGGATCGTCGACAGCGGCGGGATGCGCACGGTGATCGCGGTGACGAGGAAGGTGACGAACAGGGTGGTGAAGAAATACAGCAGCCAGTGGTCCATGAGATCGAGCGCACTGGCGACGATGATCACGAAAGTCGCTGACACCGTCGAGAAGCCGGTGGCGATGATCGCGGCCTCACGGCCGGTGTACTTGCCCTAGTGGTAGACGCGGTTGGTGATGAGCAGGCCGAGGGAATAGGACCCGACGAAGGAGGCGACCGCGTCGATCGCCGAGCGGCCGGGAGTGCGCCAGACCGGGCGCATGATCGGCTGGACGAGCACGCCGATAAACTCCATGAGCCCGTAGCCGACGAGCATCGCCAGGAAGATCGCACCGACCGGGACGATGAGCCCGACGGAGATGACGAGCTTCTCCCACAGGAACGGCCCGATGTCCTCAGCCGCCAGCCAGGCCGGCGGGGAGGTGAGGATGAGGATCGCGACGATGAGGCCTGCGATGTTGAGGAAGGAGAA
Organism: Brevibacterium luteolum; assembly: GCF_025147615.1. Classification (NCBI taxonomy): domain Bacteria; kingdom Bacillati; phylum Actinomycetota; class Actinomycetes; order Micrococcales; family Brevibacteriaceae; genus Brevibacterium; species Brevibacterium luteolum. The sequence goes on from NZ_JALXPM010000005.1 coordinate 53,348, forward strand.
CACGGTGCGGGTCGGCGAGTCCCGCCAGCTGCCGATGAGGAATGGGCGCACGGTGCCCAGCAGGATGAGAGCCAGCACGATGAACGGCACGACCGGTGCGGCGTAGGTCTTGATGCCGGTGACGATGTGGTCGAGTGGGATCGTGTTGGTGCCGGCGATGGTGATCGGCACGAAGAACATGAAGATGCCGATGGCCGAGAAGACGAAGATGCGCCAGATGCCCCGCGGCCGGGTCGGGGAGCTCGGTTCGGTGCGTGCCGTCATGGTCGGTTCTCCGCGGAGGTTCAGTGGAGCTTTCCCGGTCACTGTAAGGCATGTCACCTGAGCTATGAGCGCCCGGGCATGGTTCGCTGTCCGATATCGCGGAATTCCGGCTGGCGTGCCGGGCCGATACTCACAGGCGGGAATGAGCGATTCTCAGCTCGAATGTCAGCGGTGTTGTTTATGCTTGGGTCAGGGGAGCGAGAAAGGTGAAAGCCATGACGCCGCAGATCCAATGGGAAGACTGTCTCGACAACCAATCCATCCTCAACGACCTCACCGAAGCCGCTGAGCAGTCCCGGCGCGAAGTCGCCCGCTGCGAACAGTGCCTGCGCATCACGGCCGGTGATCCGAACCTCGACGGCGATGAACGCGAAGCCCTCATCGAAGCCGCTGACGAAGCCCGCGAATCCCACGCCGAACTCCTCGCCCAACGGCTGCTGCTGGAGGAGAAGCTCCATTCCGACATCGCGCATCTGACGCGCGAGGCGATCGACGAGTTCGTCCTCGTCTACGGCGAGCGCCAGACGGACTCACCCGGCAGCCCGTCGGCCGGCGTCTGACAGGCGCCGTCGCTGCCGTCGCCGAACCGCTACACTGACCCAGGTGCTGCCGCCTGGGGGTCGCGTGATGCCCGGGCTGTGCACCTGAGATGACGCTGCACATGACGGGAGGGTTCGGTGGCTGGGACTGCTGATGCGCCGCGGCGAGCGCGCGGCTGGGTGCTGCTCATCGTCGCGATCATCGCCGAGGTGTCGGGCTCGCTGTCGCTCAAGGGCGCTCTGACCCACCCGGCGCTCTACGCCGTCGTGGTGGCCGGCTTCCTCATCGCCTTCACATGCCTGGCCGGGGTGCTGCGCGCCGGGATCAGCCTGGGGGTCGCCTACAGCGTGTGGGCGGCCTTCGGGGTCGCACTCACCGCGGTGCTCTCGGTCATCATCTACGCCGAGCCGTTCTCCTGGCTCATGAGTGCGGGCATCATCGTCATCATCGCCGGGGTGCTGTGCATCGAACTCGGCGCCCACGCCGCGAACCGTTCAGTCGATGGGCTCGAAACCGCTGAGGGGCCGGCATGATCGCCTGGGTGTTCCTCACCGCTGCGATCGTCTCCGAGGTCGCCGGCACCCTGTGCCTGCGCATGGCCGTCACCGGCGGCCGCATCTGGTACGCCGCCGTCGGCCTCGGCTATATCATCGCGTTCTCGTGCCTGTCGCTCACACTCGCCAGCGGCATGGATCTGGCCGTCGCCTACGGCATCTGGGCCGCCGGGGGTGTCGCCCTGACCGCGCTGCTGACTCACCTGCTCTTCCGCGAACCGCTCACCTGGGTGATGGGATTGGGCATTGTGCTCGTCGCAACCGGTGTGCTGATGGTTGAGCTCGGATAGGGGCTGAGTACCCCGCCGCCGAGGTGGTCCTGGCGCAGTCTGGCAGCATGCCGTTAGCGTCCGGTCCCGTCGTTGCAGAGGCAGCCAGGACCGTGCACGATCTCCGGTGCTCGGGTTCCCGAGTCCGTTCCTGCGGTGGTCTGGTCAGCTGGCCTCGATCTCAACCCCTCGACGTCACCGGCGAGTCGGATCTGCGATGGCTGGAGTCGCTCGTCTGGCCCGAGCACGAGGCTCGAAGGCAACGACTGCGGGCAGCCGCTCAGATCGTCGCCGCAGACCCGCCGCGAATTGTCACCGGGAATCTGCTCACCGACCTCGATTCCCTCATCGCCGAGGCTCCGGCAGAAGCGACCGTCGTTGTGTTCCACTCGCCGGTGCTCGCCTACGTGAATGCAGAAGCCCGCCGAAAGTTTGCTGATTCGATGGCCGCGCAGCCCTCAGTGGTGTGTGTCAGCAATGAAGGCGCGGGCGCGTTCCCGGAATTCGATGAAAGCGTCGCCCAGCAGGCCAAGGGACGGTTCGTCCTCGCAGTCGACGGCGAACCCGTCGCATTCACTGGACCGCATGGTCAGTCGTACCGGGGACTCACCCCGAGACCCGCCGACTTCTAGGCAAAACCCACAGCCGCTACCCCGGGTCTATTGCCGACGCTCGAGATAGAGAAATTCCTCTTCCCTCAAAGCGTATTACGTAATACAATAAGAAGTATGTCGAAGCGCATTATCAATGGACACGAAGTCTCGGACGAGCAAGTACAGGCCTGGGCAGACGAAGCAGAAGCCGGTTACGACGTCGATCAGCTGAAGCGGCGCTGGGGACGGCCACCCCGTGCTGAGAAGGCCTCCCAGGTCATTCCGACACGCTTTTCCGACTCCGAGCTGGCAGAGCTGATGGAGCGCGCGGATCGCGAGGGCATGGACCGCTCGACCGCAATCCGCACTGCAGTGCGAGAGTGGTCAGCAAAGTGATCGTCTCGCCATCGGCTCGAAAGCACGGGATCAGCGATGAAGACGCCTTGTGCGCCGCGACGGCAGTTCTCGCCGGTGGCCCACTGGATGACGAGCACCCGCGACGGGAACTGCGCATCGGTCTCGACACTAAGGGAAGACTCCTCGAAATTGTGGTGCTCATATGGGACGACGGAGAGATTGAGATCATCCATGCGATGAAGGCACGAGCCGAATATCGCCGCCTCGTGTTCTGACGTCACGGCAGCCAGATCGGTGACGGCTTCGCGATCCACGACGCGTTTCACGACTTCTGTTCGCCCGCCGACCGGAACGCCCCGTCAGTGCGGCATGTTCGCAAAGCGCGAGCGCGCACCCTGGAAGGCGACCTTGATCTCGCCGGTCGGGCCGTTGCGGTGCTTGGCGACGATGATGTCGGCCTCACCGGCGTGCGGGGACTCCGGATCGTACATGTCCTCACGGTGGATCAGCAGCACCATATCGGCATCCTGCTCGATCGAACCGGACTCGCGCAGATCCGAGATCATCGGCCGCTTGTCGGTGCGCTGCTCAGAGGACCGGTTGAGCTGCGAGAGCGCGATGACCGGGACCTCGAGCTCCTTGGCCAGCAGCTTGAGCGACCGGGAGAACTCCGAGACCTCCTGCTGACGCGACTCCACGCGTTTGCCGGATGACATCAGCTGCAGGTAGTCGATGACGATGAGCTGCAGATCGTGCTGCTGTTTGAGCCGGCGGCACTTCGCGCGGATCTCGGTCAGCGCCATGTTCGGCGAGTCGTCGATGTACAGCGGCGCATCGTGCATCCGCGACATCTTCGCCGCCAGCGTCGTCCAGTCCTGTTCGGAGACCTCACCCCGGCGCAGGTTCTGCAGCGGCACCCCGGATTCGGCGCTGAGCAGGCGCATCGACAGCTCCTGCTTGCCCATCTCCAGGGAGAAGATGACGGTGCACTGACGCGCGGCGATCGCCGCCGAGCGGGCCATATCGAGGGCCAGCGTCGACTTGCCGACGCCAGGGCGGGCAGCGATGACGATCATCTGGCCCGGATGCAGACCGTTGGTGAGGTCATCGAACTCGGTGAAGCCGGTCGGCACGCCCACGGTGTCATCGCCGTGCTCGCCCATCCGCTCGATCTCGTTGGCAGTGCTCTCCATGATCTCGCCGAGGCGCACATAGTCCTCAGCGGTGCGCCGCTCGGTGACCTGGTAGATCTCAGTCTGTGCGCGGTTGACCAGATCGTCGGTGTCGCCCTCGGCGTCGTAGCCCATCTGCACGATCCGGGTGCCGGCTTCGACCAGCTTGCGCAGCATCGCGCGTTCGCGCACGATCTGGGCGTAGTAGCCGGCGTTCGCCGCAGTCGGCACCGAGGCGATGAGCGTGTGCAGGTAGGTTGCTCCGCCCACTCGGGCCAGCGATCCGGCCTTCTGCAGGGCGTTGGCGACGGTGACCGCATCGGCAGGCTCGCCGCGGGCGTAGAGGTCGAGGATGACGTCGTAGATCGTCTCGTTGGCCGGCTTGTAGAAGTCCTCGCCGCGCAGCGTCTCGACGACGTCAGCGATCGCGTCTTTCGACAGCATCATGCCGCCGAGGATCGACTCCTCGGCATCGAGATCCTGGGGCGGGGTCCGCATTCCGGCCTCTGCCCGCTGCCACTGATCGTCTGTCATGCCGCCTTTCCGTCCGCTGTCTGCTGTCCCACTGTAGCCGCTCAGCCACGTGCCGACACACCCGTCTGCAGGCGGGTGTGAATGGCCCCGCACGCGAGGTGCCGGCCGCATGTGGACGCGACCGGCACCTCGGGAACGGGGCTGTGGATCCCCGGTGTCAGCGGGTGGTGACCTTGCCGGTGATGCCGGCGATCGCCTGCATGAACATCGGGCGGGCGGCGATCCAACCGGCGGCCACGACGATCATCGCGATGGCGAACATGATGAAGCCCCACCAGCTCGTGGCGTTGTCACCGGTCCACGAGAACATCATGTTGAGGTTGTGCCGCATGCCGGTGGTGAAGACGAGCAGCACGTGGATGAAGATGAAGCCGACGAAGTAGAACATCACCGGCAGGTGAATGGCACGCGCGACCGGAGCCGGGTAGGCCTTGGAGATCGGCCAGGTGTTCTGCCAGATCGGCGACATCCGCACACCGGAGATCGCTGCCAGCGGGGCGGCGATGAAGATCGTGACGAAGTAGGCCATCACCTGCAGGGCGTTGTAGTTGACCCAGGCCATCTCCTGTGGCCAGTCGAACGACAGGTACTGCAGGCCGGCTGAGACCATGTTCGGGAAGATGTCCCAGCTGACCGGCACGACGCGCGCCCAGTGGCCGCTGGCGAACAGCAGAATGACGAAGATGAAGCCGTTGAGCAGCCACAGCACATCGAGGCTCAGGTGCAACCACAGGTAGATGCTCATCTTCGTCGGTTCGGCTGCGCCCTTCTTCCGCTTCTTCACGGTCCGCGTCCAGTAGGCCTCCGGCTTCTGCTGCACGCGCACGAGCCACCCGGAGCGGATGATGAGGACCATGAGGAAGATGTTGAAGAAGTGCTGCCACTGCGCCCACCACGGGAAGCCCTCCGGGGTGCCGGCAGGCAGCTCTGAGTGGCCGGGATACTTGGCGAGGAACTCCTGGCCGCTGGCCGAGCCGAGGAACATGCGCGAGAGCACGCCGGCGATCGCCAGCACAACGAGTGCGATCGGGACGATCCAGACGAGCTTGAAGAACGGCGATTCGCGGAACGGGGTGCCGCCGCTCTTCTTCTTTTTCTTCTTGCGCTTCTTCTTGCTGTCCGCTGCTGCCATGAGGGTCTCCTCCGCCGAAGTTCCACAGCCTGATGGTCATTGACTCTGACACCTGACTTTAGCGCCTGTGGTCCTCCGGCGGGGCATCGGGTCCCGTTCCCGAGGTGGAATCGCCGGCTTGCCTGATCGGACGCCGTTGTCTGAGAGACCGGATCCGCCAGAATCGATCCCCCCGACTGGAGCTCGACCTGCCAAATGGCTGCCGCCTCGGCTGCGGGGCAATCACCGCCTGCGGTGATGAGCTCGGTGAGTTCGCGTTCATCGTGATGACCGCCCTCGAATCCGGGTTCTCCGAGACTGAGGTCACGTGCGATAGCGAAGGCATCGAAGTGACTGCGTCTGCGATTCGGACGATGAGCGCAAGACGCTGCACGGTCTGCGACTCCACGCTGCTTGATTACCTCGCGCAGAACTGCGGTCACAGTTACTACGACGCCGGGCACGCGCCGCGGCTGCCGCGTCATCACCGGTCACTGCTGCGTCGCCATGGCCGGGGATACGGCGATCTCGTGACCGGACCGGAATCCGCGCCCGGCCCTCACGCCGCTGGGGCCGCGGATTTTGCGCCCGGTGCTGGTCGGCGTGCGCACCGTGCCCGAGGCGGTGGCCGGCGAACGCTGGCTGCGTCTGGGTCTGACCGGCGTCGCGGTGGTGGCAGCGGTTGCGGCGGCCGCGGCGATCAGTATGAGTATCGCCGATCCGCTAGGGGCGAATTTCGCGGTGCCAATCATCTGGCCGTCGGCTTCGCTGGTGAGGAGGCGCGGTCAGTCGTCCCGACGGGCCGCCGATTTCTCCAGTGCCGCCATGCCCGGCATCTGCGATCCGTATTCCGCGCGGAAGGTCGCACTGACCTCGTGGGCGGTGCAGCCGAACATCTCGATGGCGGGATTGTCGTTGCCGCAGTCGGAGACCAACACCGTCGGAGCGGGCACGTCGAGGTCGACGCAGCGTTTGAAGCGAACCCCGGGCACCGATTCGAGTGCTGAGAGGTCGGTGACGAAACCACAGCCGTAACCGCCGCCGATGAGCGCGAGCTGGCCGCCGATGGAATCGCATTCGATGATGTCGCACGGGTCGAAGCCGCCTCGGTCGCGACATGCGGTGACCACCGCGTCGAAGTAACGCGTGCCGCGCTCACGGGAGAACATGACCAGGGTGCTTTGGGCCAGGTCGGAGAGCGCGATCTCCTCAGCTTCAGCGACAGGATGGAAGTCGGGCATTGCAACGATGAGCTGCTCATCGAGCAGACCTTGGATGCGGAACGGCGAACCCTCATCGTCGCGTGCGGTGCCGTGACGCAGTCGGGTCAGCGCCAGGTCGACACTCTTGGCCTCCAGGGCAGCGTAGAGCGTCGGTGAGTCCCCTTCGAAGACAGATACGTCAATGGTCGGGTAGGCGCTGCGGAACTGCTGCAGGATAAGCGGCAGCAGCCGGCTGCCCGAGACTGGGCCCACGCCGAGGGCAAGCGTTCCGACCTCCTCATCGCCGGCGCGCGATACGCGCCGCACAAGCTGACGGCTGCGCCGCAGCAAAGAGGACGCTTCGCCACTGAGCTCGCGGCCGGCAGGCGTCAGCGACACCCCTCGCGCATGCCGTGTGATGAGCGGCGCCCCGAGCGCCCGTTCGAGCAGTCTCAGCTGAAGACTCAGCGCAGGCTGCGAGATGTGCAGACGGCGAGCAGCATTGGTGACATTCAGCTCCTCTGCGACCACAGCGAAGTACTCCAGCCGCTTGAGCGTCACATCAACCATAAGTTTCAGCTCTTCCTCAGATCAGAAAAGAGTATTGGACTTATGGTACCGGTCGTTCGACAGTAGTGAACGACTTTCCACTCCCGCCTCAAAGGAGATACGCGGATGCAGCTGTCGACCATCGACCTGATATTGGTCGGCGTCTACTTTCTGGTGATGCTGTTCATCGGATTCCAAACAGCGCGCCGAATCAGCACACCTGACGATTTCGCTGTGGCTGGACGCCGCCTCACCTGGCCCGTTGTGTTCGCGACGATGGCCGCGACCTTCTTGGGCGGCGGCGCCACGATGGGCCGAGCCGGCCAGTCCTATGAGATCGGCTACGCGTTCATGTTCGCCGCCATCGCCTTCCCGTTCCAGACAATGCTCGTCGGCTGGTTCATCGCGCCCCGGCTCAATGCCTACCGGAAGTCGGAGACCATCGGCGACATCTTCGAACTCCACTCAGGCCGGCTGGCCCGCCTCCTCGTCGGCATCCTCGGCCTGGGTGTCTCCATCGGCATCCTCGGTGCACAGGCGCTCGCACTGGGTACGATCTTCAAGGTCGTCTTCGGCATGGACCCCACGCTGGGCATCATCATCGGCATGGTGGTAGTGCTGCTCTACTCCACCGCCGGCGGAATGTGGGCAGACGTGCAGACAGATGTCATCCAATTCATCATGCTCGGCATATTCCTGCCGGTCGCGCTCCTCATCGGGGTCTTCACAGCCGGCGGGCCCTCTGACTTCGTCGCACGCATCCCAGACACGCATCTGGAGCTCTTCAGCGCCTTCGGGTTCTGGGAATTCCTCGCGATATTCGTCGCCTTCGCGCTCGGCGAGGCTCTCATCCCGCCCTACGTTCAGCGCGCATTCGGCGCCACCGACCCGAAGACAGCACGCAAAGGCTACGCATTCGCCGGCGCCTTCGGTCTCATCTTTTACTTCGTCAGCGCCAGCCTCGGTGTCCTCGCGTTCGTCATGTACCCGAACATCGCCGCCGACGACGCGATCCCGGCTGTGGTCACCGAGCTGCTTCCCGTCGGTGCTGCCGGCCTTGTGGCCGCCTCTCTCGTCGCCGTCATCATGTCCACCGCCGATTCGCTGCTCAACTCCGCGGCAGTGGTCTTCTCCAAGGACATCGTCAAAGGCTTCCTGGTGCCCAATATCAAGCCCCGTCAGCTGCTCTGGACCGAGCGGGCGAGCAATTTCGGCATCGGCCTCGGCGCGCTGCTCTTCGCACTCAACGCCGAATCGATCGTCGATGCTCTGCTGCTCACCTACGGCTTCTGGGCCCCGACGGTGGTGGTGCCGCTCGTGGCCGTCGTCGTGACCAAACAGCGTGCTCCCGTCGCTGTCGTCGCAGCGATGATCGCCGGTGCTGTATCCAGCGCGATCTGGACCTTCGGCCTCGGCACCCCAGCAGACATCAACGCTGTGATCATCGGACTTCCGATCAACATCATCGTCCTCATCGCGACATACGCGCTTGTCGACGCCCCCAGGAACAGGAGAACAGGGACCGAAAAGGTGGTGGCAGCATGAGCCTCCTCGTTGCAGCTTTCTACGTTGTACCAGCATTCATCATCCTCTGGGTCGCCTTCGTCGGATGGTTCGGGCTGAAGTTCTGCTGGGACACCCTCATCGCGACTTCTCCGCAGGAGTTCGCAGAGGAGTCAACGGCGTCCGATGCGGCCGGCACGCACTCACACGGAGGCGATCGATGACCGGCAGAGTGCTGATCGTCGGAGCAGGCGCGATCGGCGTGACGACTGCCCTCTCGGTGCGCCGGATGGGATTCGACGTCACCGTCGTCGACAGTGAAGAGGTCGCAGGCGCCGGCTGCTCCCACGCCAATGCGGGTCTGCTCGCCCCCAGCCACGCCTTCCCCCTCACCGGAATGGCCAATGTGCGGCTCGGTCTGCAGAATATGCTCAACCCGACGGGTCCGTTCCGCCTGGCGCCCCGCCGGCAGAACGCCGGCTGGATCCCGCGGTTCCTCGCTGCCTCGACACCGGGGCGTGTGCGCAAAGCGACGCGAACGCTGCGGCTGCTGTGCGCAGCAGGCGCTGCCGGTCATGCCGCGCTCGTCGACGAAGGCGTGCCCACCAGTTGGGTCAACAGCGGCATGCTCGATGTTTTCACCGACTCCGAGAACCTGGCGCTGGCTCAGCAGAGCCTCCGCGCACATCCGCTGCAGCCGGAATACGACGCCCTCACGCAGGAGCAGCTCTCGTCCCGGGTGCCGGGGCTGACGGGATTCTCCGGGGGCATCTTCACACCCGGTGATTCCTATTGCGATGGTGGGGCCTATGTCGCCGCCATCGCTGCACAGGCAGCCCGCGAAGGTGTGGAGTTCCAGTTCGGCACCCGGGTGAATCGGCTTGCCCTGAAGGCAGAGGCGGTGCGCGGAGTCGATACGGCTGCCGGCCGCGTCGCTGCCGACCATGTCATCATCGCGGCAGGATCGGCCTCCAAACATCTCGTTCGGCCCACCGGTCTCAATCTGCCCCTCACCTCGGCGAAGGGATACGTCATCGATCTGGCCACCGGCCCGGATGATCCGTCGATGCCGATCGGCTTGAAGAGCCAGATGATGGTCGTCACGCCCTATTCAAGCAAGGTCCGCCTGGCCGGTGTGCTCGAACTCGTCGGCGAGGACAAGCACATCGACGAGAAGAGGACCAAGGCGATGATCGGCTCGGCAGTTGATGCGCTGCCGCAGCTGGCCGGTCGCGAGGTGCTTCAGGTCTGGTCGGGTATGCGCCCGTGCAGTGCCGACGGCCTGCCGATGATCGGGCGGACGCACGCTGACGGTCTGTCAGTAGCGACCGGACACGGTCAGCATGGGCTCATCCTCGCCCCGGTCACCGCGCAGATCATCGCCGCGCAGCTGGCCGGTCGGCCGGGCACCCCTGCGGACGTCAACCCCTGGCAGCTGAGCCCAGCCCGCTTCTCATCCGGCCGACGGCGCTCCGCATCCTGAACCTGCCCCAGACACCAAGCCTGAGGCTCAGGGCAGCAGCAGGATGACCCCGTGCAGGAACAGCCCGACGAGCGCGCCGATGACGGTGCCGTTGATGCGGATGTACTGCAGGTCCTTGCCGACGTAGAGCTCGATGCGCTCGGAAGCCTCCTTCGCATCCCAGCCGGCGATCGTATCGGAGATGACGCTGGCGATCTCCGGGCCGAAGGACTCAGCCAGGTCGCCGACGGTGATCGCCAGCCGATCGTCGATCGCGCCGGAGAACTCGGCGTCGTCGACCATCCGGCTCGCGGTCTGGTCGAGCAGCGCCCGGAGCCGCTGGTGCACCTCGCCGGAGGTGTCGAGCACCGCCCCGCGCAGCAGCCGCTTGAGCGAGGACCACACATCGAGGACGGCTTGGACGACGCCCTCTTCGCGCAGCAGGTCGTCGATGACGTTCTCGGCGCGCTTCGCGATCGAGGTGTCCTCGCGCAGGTTGGCGGCGAGTTCGAGCAGCCACCGGTCGAGGGCCTGCCGGGCCTTGTGGTAGCGGTTGTCGCGCACATCGGAGATCCATTCGAGGACTTCGCGGCGCAGCCGGCGCGCGACCCCTTCGTTGACGAAGGCCGGCACCCAGTCCGGGGCCTTCTGCACGACCACGTCGTCGATGACCTGCGGATTGGCCGCCAGCCACGTGTATGCCTCGCCGACGACGAGGTCGACGAGCCGGTGGTGGGCGCCGTCCTGCACGATCTCCTGCACAAGCCGGCCGAGCACCGGGGACTTGTGCGTATCGACGAGCTTGGGCACCAGCACCTCGCGGGTCAGCGCCTCGATCGCATCATCATCGACGCGCCTGAGCACATACTCCAGGCCCTGCCCGGCGCGGGTGACGACGATCTCCTGGTTGCCCGGCTCCTTGAGCCAGCCGCCGATGCGCGCGGTGACCTGGGCGTTGCGGATCTTGGCAGCGACGGTGACGGAGGTGAGGAAGTTCGCGGCGACGAAGTTCGACATGCTCTCGCCCAGCACGTCCTTCTTGCGCGGGATGATCGCCGTGTGCGGGATCGGCAGCCCGAGCGGGTGGCGGAAGAGCGCGGTGACGGCGAACCAGTCGGCGATCGCGCCGATCATCGCCGCCTCGGAGCCGCGAGCGACGAACCCCCACACGCCGGTCAGATCGGTGAAGACATGGGTGAGGACGAAGATGCACGCCGCCAGCACGAGCAGCGCGGTCGCCAGCTGGCGCATCTTCCTCAGCGCACGCGCCCGCTCGAGGTCGCCGAAGGTGTCGTCGATGCGCGCCGGTGCGGTCGGTCCGGTGGATCCGGCCGCCGCCGAGGTGGTGGGCGAGTGAGTCATGTCCCTATTCTGACACCTCGGCCCGGGCTCCCCACCCGGAAGACACGACTGCCCGCTCTCGCCCTTGCCGCCTCGATCGCGGTGCTCGGCACCGCCTGCTCAGCACCTTCGCACAGCGGCGGATCCTCAGCAGCTGCCGGTGCAGATCAGCAGGCGGCCTCGGAATCCGCCCGCGCGCTCAGTGAGAAGATCGCCGACTCCGAACGCACCGGCCTCACCTCTCCCCCGGGCGGGCGGGTGCAGCCCGGGTGAGTTCGGCGGCAAGCCGGCAGTTCTGCTGGCTTGCCGCCGATCAGCAGATGCTGGATGACCCTCGAGCTGAGGAGTTCTGGCTGCTCGCCACGCATGGGCTCGGGCGGTGCGCACTTCATCGTCGCCGACGGCAGGGAAGTCACCACCGGCTTCACCAACACCTATCCGATGGGGTATCGGCGGAGAGAACCACCGATGCCGATGCCGGGCCGTCTATACGGTCACGGCCACCGGCTGAGGCCGGAACTCACTGCCATTCGGCAGTCTCCGGGTCCACACCTCGGGCGAAGGCGCCGGCAGCGATCACCTCGACGAGCCAGGCGGCTAAGCCGTCTGCCCGCTCGTCGTAGTGCGCGGCGAAGCGCGGGTCGCTGACGTACAGGCGCGAGATGCACACCTGCTTCTCGATGGTCATGTCGAACCACTGGCCGATCGAGGCGCGGTGCCGCTCGGCCAGCATGTTCGCCTCCTGGCTGCCGGGCTCGACTCCGCGCGTGAACGCAACGGCGAGTTCGGCCTCGAAGGCCTCAGTGTCGTCCTTTACCCGCTGCCAGTCGGCGGTGGTCATGGTCTGCTTGATCGCCTCGGACTGGGCCCATTCGTCGGTCTGGCCCCAGCGCTGCTGCGCTTCGGCCTCCCAGTCGGGGTTCCAGTTCGGGCCGAGGATCTCAGCCTGCTCGGCTGCTGTGAGCTTCTTTCCCATGGTGGTGGTCTCCATCATCCGTTCGACTGCAGAGACGACTCTCCGCAGCTGGTCGATACGTGTCAGGAGGGATGCGCGCTGCTCAGCCAGCTCGACTGCCAGGTCGATGCTCGGATCGTCGAGGATCCGGCCGATCTCTGCCAGCGGCAGGCCGAGTTCGCGGAAGATGAGCACGCGGCGCAGCCGCTGCATATCGGCTGCCGTGTAGATGCGGTAGCCGGCCCACGTGCGTTCGCTCGGGCTGGCCAGCCCGATGGCGTCCCAGTGGTGCAGCGTGCGGACGCTGACGTCGAGCAGCCTGGCGGCCGCGCCGACTGTCAGCTCCGGGGTGTGCTCGACCATTCCCTCAGTATCGTCCACATCCACCACGTTCGGCCCTGACGTCGCGTGAGGGTCAATTCAGGGGTGTGGCCGCCCGGCCCGCTGGCGGCCAAGCCCACCCCCCACACGCACTCAGGCCCCGGAACCGCGTGGGTTCCGGGGCCTGTGTGAGCTGCGTCAGCTCAGTGACGGGTCAGCCAGCGGCTCAGCGCTTGCCGATGACGTCGAACTTCGCGTTCGCGGTGATCTCGTCGTGCACGCGCACGGTGGCGGTGTAGCTGCCGGGCTCCTTGACGTGGCCGGGCAGGGCGATCTGCCGGCGATCGAAGGTGGTGCCGTGTGCCTCGGAGAGTGCGTCGGCGACGAGTGCGGCGGTGACAGCGCCGAACAGGCGGTTGTTCTGTCCGGCCTTCATCTCGATCTTCGCCGAGCTGCCCTCGAGCTTCTCCTTGAGTGCGAGTGCTTCGTCGCGGTCGGCCAGCTGGCGGGCCTGGCGCGACTTGCGCAGCGACTCGATCTGCTTCTCAGCACCTGCGGACCAGGTGGTGGCCCAGCCGCGCGGGATCAGCAGGTTCCGGGCGTAGCCGGCCTTGACCTCGACGACGTCGCCGGCGGCTCCGAGGCCGTCGACTTCCTGGTTGAGAATGACCTTCTTGGTAGCCATTGTTCTACTCCCCTCGTCTTATCGGGTCGAGCCCGAGTAGGGCAGCAGCGCCATCTCGCGGGCGTTCTTGACGGCCTTGGCGATGATGCGCTGTTCCTGCACGTTGACACCAGTCACGCGACGAGCGCGGATCTTGCCGCGGTCGGAGATGAACTTGCGCAGGGTTGCGGTGTCCTTGTAGTCGATCTGGGCTGCCTCGCCGAACTTCAGCGGGTTCGCCTTCTTCTTGATGGGCTTCCGGGGATCCGGCTTTGCCATGATGTGCTCCTGTCAGAAAATCTGTTGATCAGCGGCAGGCACGCGCCTGCCGGGGTGTGATCAGAATGGTGGTTCGTCCGAGGTCGGGCTGCCCCAGCCTCCGCCGGGGTTGGCCTGCGGGTTCGAGCTGGCCCACGGGTCGTTCGACTGACCCTGGCCGCCCTGCTGCCCGCCGAAGCCGCCGGGGTTCTGTCCCCAGCCGCCGCCCTGCTGCTGACCGCCGCCTTGCTGTCCGCCACCGGAGAATCCTCCCTGGCCGCCTCCTGAGAAGCCGCCGCCGGAGAACTCCTTCTTCGTCACGTTGGCCGTGGCGTAGCGCAGGCTCGGGCCGATCTCGTCGACGTCGAGCTCGAAGACGGTCCGGCGTTCGCCTTCCTTCGTCTCGAAGCTGCGCGACTTCAGTCGGCCCTGCACGATCGTGCGGGTGCCGCGCTGCAGGGTCTCGGTGACGTTCTCAGCGAGGTCCCGCCACGCGTTGCAGCGCAGGAACAGGGTCTCGCCGTCTTTCCATTCGTTGGTCTTGCGGTCGAACATGCGCGGGGTCGACGCCACTGTGAAGTTCGCGACCGCAGCCCCGTTGGGCGTGTAGCGCAGTTCGGGGTCGGCGGTGAGGTTTCCCACCACAGTGATGATCGTGTCGCCTGCCATGATGCTCCTTACAGCGTGGGGGTCAGCGGTTCCGAGCTCGGATCTGCTGGATTACTTCGCGTCGGGACGCAGGATCTTCGAGCGCAGAACGGTCTCGTTGAGGCCGAGCTGGCGGTCGAGTTCCTTGGTCGTGTCGGGCTTGGCGTGGAAGTTCACCACAACGTAGGTGCCTTCGGCCTTCTTGTTGATCTCGTAGGCGAAGCGGCGACGGCCCCACACATCGACATTGTCGACGGTGCCGCCGTCAGAGGGAACCACCTTCAGCAGCTTTTCGACAGTGGTGTCAACGGAACGGTCTTCGAGTTCCGGATCCAGAATGAGCATCAGCTCGTAATGACGCACGTGTCACCCACCTCCTCTGGTCTCAGCGGCCATGGTCGGTCCATGGCAGGAGGGTATATGCGTTGCGTCTGGCCGGGTGCGGAATCGGTCCGCAGCGGACACAGACTGGTTCATTCTAGTGTGTTCGCGCCCGCCCCGCCAGCTGAGGCACCCGCTTCCGTGCCCGAGGCGGTGGTTGCCGTGCCCGAGGCGGGACTCGCCTCAGGCTCGGGGGCCGGCTGGGGGCTGCGGTCGAGTTCGAGGGCGGCGGCGGTGATGACGGCGACGACGGCTGCCAGCCTCAGGCAGGTGAAGATGAGCAGCCAGGCTGGGGAGAGTCCCGTGCTGGCGTCGAAGGCGGTGATGTCGGAGAGGTTGACGGCGATGACGAGGGCCGCCTCGGCCAGTGCCCAGGCGATGAAGATCCAGAGCCGGCGGATGGCGAGTGCGGCAGCCGGCAGCAGCCACAGCGCGTGGGTGATCGGCGCTGAGGGCAGTGTGACGACTGCGAGTCCGAGCACCATCGTGAGTGCGGCGTACAGGTTCGGCCGGGGCCGGCGGGTGATGAAGGCGAGTGCGGCGATGACGCCGATCGCGCAGGCGGCGAGGCTGACACCTGCCAGCAGCTGCGGATCAGCGCCTTCTCCGTAGGCGAGCAGGGAGACGAGCGAGCCGCGGTCGATCGGCTGCTGCCACCACACGGACAGGCGGTGGAAGATGAGCCCGTCGATGGCGAGCACGAGGCCGACGGCGATGAGAGCCGCCCCGCCGATGGACAGCAGGTCGGAGCGCTGCCCGGCGCGCCACAGCAGCACCATGACGGTGAGCAGCGCGAGGATGCCGAGCGGGTTGATGAGTGCGGCGATGGCGAAGAGCACACCGGCCCCGGCGTTCGAGTGGGGGCCGGCCACGGTCGGGTTGAGCAGCACGAGTGCCCACACGAGGCAGGCGATGCCGACGGGGTCGAGCGACTGGCCCATCGAGAAGATGACCGCCGGGGAGATGCAGGCGACCGGCAGCCAGGCGAGTCGGCGCATGAGCACGGCAGCACCGAGCGCCATCGCGGCCACAGCGATGGTGTTGATGACGAGCAGGAGGGCCATCATGTCCCCCGCACCCAGGCCGGCACTGAGCATGAAGCCGAGTTCGACGAACCATCCGGTCACCGGGTCGAGCGCGGCAGGGGCGCCGGACGCCCGGCCGGGCCCGGCGGGGAATTCGGTGCCGGTCAGCGCATTGGCCACCGGTGAGGCGCACATCCGCGCCGAGGCGCCGGGCAGTTCGTAGCCGGGCATGCACGCCCCGTGCAGCAGGATGCCGATGCCGGCGGTGCCGAAGGCGGCCAGCATGCACATGAGTGCGGCCGCCGTCCGGAACGGCGAAGGGCCCGACGCCGCATGGGCGCCGGGCCTGCCGCCGAGCAGCGGCTCAGCAGCTCTGAGGGGAGTCACACCTGGCATGCGCGTAGGCTATCGCGCCTCACAGGATGCTGACGGTTCCCTGGCGGATGAAGCCGGGCATGATGAAGCCTGACCCTTTGAAGCCCCCGTTGTTGCCGCTGCCGGCACCCTCATTGTCACCGGGTGGGTCCGGGTTGGGATCCGGCTTCTTCGTCGGCTTCGGGTCCGGTTTCTTCGTCGGCTCGGGCTTCGGTTCCGGTTCCTTGGTCGGCTCCGGCTTCGGCTCCTCCGTAGGCTTATCGTCCTTCGGCTTGTCGTCGTCCTTGGGCTTGTCGTCCTTCGGCTTGTCCTGCGTAGTCTTCGGCTTCGGGGACGGCTTGGGCTTCGGGCGCTGGTTCGGCACGCCGGACTTCGGCTTCGGCTTCTCCACCTGCGGCAGCTTGCCGCGCTTGGGGAACTGCTTGACCGGTTCGTCCTTGAGCGCGTCCTTCATGTACTTCGTCCACGTCTGCGTCGGGAACGAGCCGCCGGTGATCGAACCGCGGCCGCCGTAGGGGCCGATCTCGACCGGGTTGCCCTCTCCGTCATCGCGGAAGATCGACACCGTGGTCGTGAGGTTCGGGGTGTAACCGGCGAACCAGGCCGAGTAGTTGTCCTGCGAAGTACCGGTCTTGCCGGCTGCCGGACGGCCCAGCGTCGAGGCGTACGAGCCCGAACCACCGGTCACCACGCGCGAGAGCGCGTAGGTGGTCTCGGCCATGACGTTCTTGTCGAAGTTCCGCTTACCCTCAGTATCGGGCTCGTAGAGCTTCTCACCCTCCGGGGTGACCGCGGCCTTGACGGTGTGCGGCGTGTGCGTGATGCCGTTAGAGGCGAACGTGTTGTAGGCCGTGGCCATGTCCTTGACCGTCGGGCTAGCGGTGCCGAGCACGTTCGCGGCGTTCTTCTCCAGGCCCTCGGTGTCCTTCGGCAGGCCGGCACGCTCAGCCACGTCGACCGTCTTCTCCGGGCCGACCTCGATGTTGAGCTGCGCGTAGGCGGTGTTGACCGAGCTCTGGGTCGCCTTGAGCAGGCTGACCGGGCCGTAGCTGGCGCCGCCGTAGTTCTTCGGGCTCCAGCGGGTTCCCTCGTAGTTCATCGGGGTGCCCGAGGTGCCGGTCAGGTAGTCGGTGAGGCGGTAGCCGTTCTCCAGGCCGGCCACCAGCGTGAACGGCTTGAACGTCGAACCGGCCTGGGTGATGTCCTCGGTCGCAGCACTGTGCTGGCGCTCGAGGAAGTCCTTGCCGCCGTACATCGCCACGATGCCGCCGGTCTCCGGGTCCATCGACACGAGTCCGACGTGCATGCCCTCCTTGAGCTTCGGCAGGTCCTCGACGGCCTCGATCGCCGCGTCCATCTTCTTCTTCGAGAAGGTGGTGGTGATCTCGAGCCCGCCGCGGTCGATGACCTCGTCCTCGATGCCGTTGCGCTTGAGCTCCTTGCGCACCTCATCGAGCAGATAGCCGTTGGGGCCGGCGAACTGGTTGTCGGTCTGCGCGGCCCGGACCTCGGGCATCTCAGTGCTGGCGGCCTCATCCTCGGTGATGTAGCCGAGTTCGGCCATGTTCCCCAGCACATACTTGAAGCGGTCCTCGTACTTGCCGGGGTCCTCAGCCGGGTCCGCCAGACCCGGACGCTGGATCATCGCAGCCAGCAGTGCGCTTTCGGCCACGTCGAGTTCGCTGGCCGGCTTGTCGAAGTAGTTCTTCGAAGCGACCTCGATGCCGTACGATTGGCGGCCGAGGTAGATGGTGTTGAGGTAGTTGGCGAGGATCTCGTCCTTCGACAGCTCCTGGTCGATCTTGAGCGCGATGAACATCTCCTTGACCTTGCGGTCGAGGGTGCGCTCATTGGTGAGGTAGAAGTTCTTGACGTACTGCTGGGTGATCGTCGAACCGCCGCCGGCGTAATTGTCAGTGGCCACACCGATGACCGCACGCGACAGGCCCTTGATGGAGATGCCGCGGTTCTCGTAGAAGCTGTTGTCCTCAGCGGCGATGGCGGCCTGCTGCATCGGTGTCGAGATCTTGTCGATCGTGACGTTCTTGCGGTCCTCGGTCTTGAAGGACCCGAGCACGGTCTCGCCGTCGTCGTAGTAGACCGTCGAGGTCTGTCCGGCGGCTTCCTTGTTCGGTTCGGGGACGTCGGTGACGGCATAACCGATGCTGAAGAGGCCGATGACGACGACGCAGGCGGTGAGGATGCCGACGCCGATGAGCCGCAGCGAGGGCAGCCAGCGAGTCCAGCCGGTCACGCCCTGGCGCGGATAGTTGAGCAGGCCTTTGTTCACGTTCCGGCGCGCGCTTCGGCTCGCCTTCGGTGCGGTTTTGGCCACAGATCCCCCAAGAGTGAGTGTGCGGTGTGTCGATTCAGCCAAACATTCAAAGATTGGAAGTCGATGAAGATCACCTGACGCCGATCACAGCGCAGGCAGGCCGCATGCGCGTGCTTGTCCGAATCGCACTGCATGTGACCTGCAATTTTAGCGCACAACCCGACGCACCGACCAGACCATGGGTCATCTGATCGGTGCGCCGGGACGTGAGCAATCACACGTCGGCAGGGCAGGGATGCTCAGCTGACAGCCGGTTCCTCAGCCCTTGAGGTCGGGGAAGTCAGTGTCGGCCCACTCCTGATGCTCGACCGTCGTCCCGCCCTCGAACGGGTGGAGTTCGCGTTCGCGGGCACGCAGCTCGACACGGCGGATCTTGCCCGAGATCGTCTTCGGCAGCTCGGTGAATTCGATGCGCCGGATCCGCTTGTAGGGGGCGAGGTTCTCGCGGCAGAAGCGCAGGATGTCCTTGGCGGTGTCGGCATCGGGTCGCCAGCCGGCGGTGAGCACGACATAGGCCTTCGGCACCGCCAGGCGCACCGGGTCCGGGGACGGCACGACGGCGGCTTCGGCGACGGCTTCGTGTTCGATGAGCACGCTTTCGAGTTCGAAGGGCGAGAGCCGGTAGTCGCTGGCCTTGAACACGTCATCGGCGCGGCCCACATAGGTGATGTAGCCCTCGGCATCGCGGCTGGCGACGTCGCCGGTGTGGTAGACGCCGTCGGCGAACGCCTCGGCGGTCTTGGCCTCGTCTCCCCAGTAGCCCTGGGTCAGGCCGGCTGGACGGGGATCGAGCTGCAGGCAGATCTCCCCCTCATCACCGATCTCCCCGGTCGCCGGGTCACGCAGGATGACGTCGTAGCCGGGCAACGGCTTGCCCATCGAGCCGTAGACGATCGGCTCCCCGGGCGGGTTGCCGATCTGCAGGGTCGTCTCGGTCTGGCCGAAGCCGTCGCGGATGTCGACGTTCCAGTGCTTCTTGACCCGGTCGATGACCTCGGGGTTGAGCGGCTCACCGGCGCCGAGCGCCTTGACCGGCGGGTTCGTCAGCTGGGACAAGTCGGCCTGGATGAGCATCCGCCACACCGTCGGCGGGGCGCAGAAGCTCGTGACGCCCACCCGGCCCATCGTCTCCATCATCGCTGTCGCATCGAAGCGAGTGTAGTTGTACAGGAACACGCAGGCTTCGGCGATCCACGGGGTGAAGATGTTCGACCAGGCGTGCTTGGCCCAGCCGGGTGAGGCGACGTTGAGGTGGATGTCGCCGGGCTCGAGGCCCATCCAGTACATCGTCGACAGGTGGCCGACCGGGTACGAGGTGTGGGTGTGGGCGACCATCTTCGCCTTCGAGGTCGTGCCCGAGGTGAAGTACAGCAGCAGCAGGTCATCGGCCGGGGTCGGGCCGTCGGGTTCGAAGGTCTCGGGGAAATCCGCAGCCGAGGTGTAGGCGAGGTCGTTCTCGCGGGCCGGCTCGGCGCCGACGACGATCCGGGTGAGGTCGACGTCGACCTCGTCGAACTTCGCGGCATCGGCGGCACCGGCGATGACGAAGGAGGCTTCTCCGCGTTCGGCGCGGTCGGTCAGGTCGATGGGGCCCAGCTGGGTGGTCGTCGGCAGCAGCACGGCGCCGAGCTTGATCCCGGCGAGCATCGACTCCCACAGCTCGACCTGGTTGCCGAGCATCACCATGACGTGGCTGCCGCGGGTGACACCGGCAGCGCGGAGCATGTTGGCCACCTGGTTCGAGCGGCGGGAGAGCTGGGAGAAGCTGTAGATGTTCTCCGTGCCGTCCTGCTCGCAGATCCACAGGGCCGGCTTGTCGTTGTTCTCAGCGATGGCGTCGAACCAGTCGAGGCCGAAGTTGAAGTGCTCGAAGCGCGGCCACTGGAATTCGTCCTTCGCCTGCGCGTAGTCCAGGCGCAGCTCCAGCAGCCGGTCGCGTGCCGCCCGGTACTGTTCGGTCACGGTCGTCATGGTGCCTCCTCACGGCGTGTCCCATTTATTGGTCTCAAGGTAACAGGCGCCTGTGGCAGTCAGGTGAACCGGGTCACAGTGCAGCCGTATGCGGCAGCCCGCTGCCCAGTCGGCCGGGGCCGGGTCACTGCGGCTGCGAGGAGCCGCCGTCCTGTTCGGCCCACCACCGGCGCAGCACCTCTTCGGCGCGCTCCGCACCGAGCGGACCGTGCTCCATCCGCTGGGCGAGCAGAAACTGATAGGCCTGCCCGACCGCCGGACCGGGGCTGATGCCGAGGATGTCCATGATCTGCCGGCCGTCGAGGTCCGGGCGCACGGCATCGAGCTTCTCGCGTTCGGCCAGCTTCTCGATCCGGTGCTCGAGGTCGTCGTAGGCGTGGGCGAGGCGTTCGGCCTTGCGCCGGTTGCGGGTGGTGACATCGGAGCGGGTGAGGATGTGCAGGCGGGTGAGCAGCTCACCGGCATCGGTGACGTAGCGGCGCACTGCCGAGTCGGTCCAGCCGGCATCGCCGTAACCGTAGAAGCGCAGGTGCAGTTCGACGAGCCGGCTGACGGCCTTCGTCGTGGCCTTGTCGAAGCGCAGCGCCTTCATCCGCTTACGCGTCATCTTCGCTCCGACGACATCGTGGTGGTAGAAGGTCACCGCACCGTCAGGGGTGAATCGGCGGGTCGAGGGCTTGCCGATGTCGTGCATGAGGGCAGCGAACCGGACGATGAAATCAGGCACGGCGATGCGCTGGGTGTCCTCGGCGACCGCAGTGACCGGCCCGGCAGGCGCGTCCTGTGCCCCGGCGCCCTCCGCCCCGGGCGCGGCGCCCGGCGGCGTGGACTCTGCCTGCTCGGCAGTCTTCTCAGTGCCGATCTTCTCGGCGGCGGTCTTCTCGGCGGCGGTCTTCTCGGCGGCCGCCGCGGCCTGGCGGGCGGCGTAGACAGCCTCGAGGTCGACGGCCTGGTCGAGGACGGTAAGGCTGTGCTGGTAGACGTCCTTGTGCCGGTGATGCTCGTCGCGTTCGAGCTGCATGTCGGTGACCTCGGGCAGGATCCGCGCGGCGATCCCGGTCTCGACGAGCAGTTCGATGCCGGCCCGCGGCCGGATCCCGCAGATGAGCTTGACGAGTTCGTCGCGGACGCGCTCAGCGGAGATGATGTCGATGCGCTCAGCCATCTGGGTCATCGCCTCACGCACCTCAGCGTCGACGCCGAAGCCGAGCTGGGAGACGAAGCGGGCGGCGCGCATCATGCGCAGCGGGTCATCGGAGAAGCTGTCGACGGCCTTGCCCGGTGTGCGCACGAGCCCGTTCGTCAGGTCGGCGAGTCCGCCGAAGGGGTCGACGAAGACGCGCTCGGGCAGCCGGACGGCCATTGCCCCGATCGTGAAGTCCCGGCGGACGAGGTCGTCATCGAGGTCGTCGCCGAAGGCCACCGTCGGCTTGCGGGAATCCGGGTCATAGGCCTCGGCGCGGTAGGTGGTGATTTCGATCTGCAGCTCGTCCTTGAGCAGCCCGATGGTGCCGAACGCCCGGCCGATCTCCCACACCGCATCGGCCCACGGGTTCACGATCGCCAGGATCGCATCCGGGTCGGCATCGGTGGTGAAGTCGAGATCGGGCATCGGCCGGCCGAGCAGCCCGTCGCGCACCGAACCGCCGACGAGGGCGAGCTCCCGGCCGGCGGCGGAGAACATCTCACCCAGGGGGCCGAGGATGTGCTCGTGCGCATCAAGGGCGGTGAGCAGGCGTGCATGGGCGTCGGCCAGGGACACGTGATCTCCATTCGAGGGGGTCGGTTCAGCATAAGGTTATCGTCAGGTTGCGGATATACAGTAGAAGCTATGCCTCGACCATTGCCGAAGCCGGGGGTCATGCCGGCACGTTCGAACACCGTGGAGGAGGTCTCCGCGGGCGGCGTCATGGTCGACTTCGATTCGCCCACCTTCGAGGTGGCGATCATTGCACGCATCAACCGGGCCGGCAGGCTCGAATGGTGTCTGCCGAAGGGTCACCTGGAACTCGGCGAGACACCCGCCCAGGCGGCCCGTCGCGAGGTGGCTGAGGAGACCGGCGTGCACGGCGATGTCGTCACCACCCTCGGCAGCGTCGACTACTGGTTCTCCGTCGGCGGCTACCGCATCCACAAGCTCGTCCACCATTTCCTGCTGCGCGCCACCGGCGGCTACCTCACCGTCGTGAACGACCCGGACCAGGAGGCCGTCGACGCCGCCTGGATCCCGCTTGATGCGCTGCCGGAGCACCTGTCCTTCGCCAATGAGCGGCGCATCGTCGCCGCTGCCCGCTCCGTGCTGCCGTACTACCACTCCGTCATCCAGTCGACGTGATCTCCGCCCGCCACCTGCCCCACCCGCGCCGCTGTGCGGCGCTGGCTGCTGTCTGCACCCTCATCGCGGTGCTGCTGGGCACCGGAGTGCCCACCGCCTCGGCGACGGCCGCCGGCACCCAGCCGAGCTTCCCCTCCCCCGTCCCGGCAGCACCCGGAGACGGTACGGACGAGGAGACTGCGGGGTCGCCCGGAGCCAGCGACACCGCCGCAGCCGGAGTGGAGCTGGCCTTCGACGAGATCAGCCCGGTTCTCACAGCCGAGGGCACGCTGACGATCAAGGGCCGGATCATCAACTCCAGTGCCGTGGAGATCCCCGAGCCGCGCCTGGACTTCCGCATCAGCCGTCGGGTGCTCGACTCCCGCGATGCGATCAACGAGTGGAAGGACCAGCCGGCGCGCTACCGGCAGCTCGGTGACACCGCCTCCGCGGCTGCCCAGCAGGACACCGCCGGTGGCGCCGAGGACGCCGACGACGCCCCGAGGATGGACATCGAGACGCTGCCGGAGTCAGTCGCGCCCAAGAGCGAGGCGGCGTTCACCCTCACCGCCGATGCCGAGACGCTCGGGCTGCCGCGCAGCCAGCCGCTGACCTCGTGGGGGGCCTACGGGCTGGCCGTCAAGCTCAGCAGCGAAGCAGCAGCAGCCAGCGCGCAGCCGTCGCTGTCACTGACCCGCACCGCCTTCACCACCTGGTATCCCGATCCGCAGCTGCTGCCGAGCAAGGTGACGTTCCTCGTGCCGGTCACGCTGCCGGGCTTCGACCCCAGCGGGCAGGTCGCAGCCGACACGCTCGAGCAGGCCGCCGGTCCCGAGGGGCAGCTCACCTCGGCATTGGCCGCCGTCACTGCCGCTGACGAGGTGGCCCTCGCCATCGACCCGCGGCTCATCGGCAGCATCGAGGACGTGCTCGGCGTCGACCGCCCAGAGGCCGACCCAGACGATGGAGCCGGCGATCCCGCTGACGACGGCACCGAGGAGGGCACTGAGGAGAGTACTGAAAAGGGCGCGGATCCGGCCGAACCGGGCGCAGCACCGGCGGACGAGACGCCCGCTGATGCCACCGAGGCCCCAGAGGGTGACGACGGCGAGGAGACCACTGCCCCCGGTGAAGACACCAGCGGTGAGCAGACCGCGCCAGCGCCGAGCCCGCAGGCCGATCGCTACCCGCAGCTCAACGAGTGGTACACCTCCTTCGTCGCCGCCGCCGAGCAGCGCACCGTCATCGCCCTGCCCTACGCCGATGCCGACCTCACCGCGCTGAGCGCTGCTGATGAGTCGGTGCTCGCACGCGCGGCCGAAGCCGCCGCCGATGACCTGCGGGCCACACTGCCCGAAGCCCGCACCGACATCACCTGGCCGGCTTCCGGCAGCCTCACCCCCGACTTCGCCGAACGCGCCGCACAGGCTGGGGCGAAGACGATGCTCGTCTCCGACATCCAGCAGCCGAGCGTGCGCAGCTACACCTCCTCAGCCCCCTCCACCCTGCCGGTCGGTGAGGATCAGCACGGCCTCAACTCCCTGGCCGTCGACACCGGCCTGTCGGAGGCCGCCGAACTCGCCGGCCATGACGACACACGCGTGCTCGGGCTCAGCGAGCTCATCGCCGAAAGCTCGGCGATCACCACCGAGCGGCCGTTCGACCCGCGCAGCCTGCTCATCACCCTCCCCCGCCGGGCCGCCGACCCGCACTGGGCCGAGGCGATCAGGCAGACCGCGGCAGCACCGTGGATCGACCTGCAGAGCCTGGCGGACCTGAGCGAATCCGAACCGGTCCAGCGCGCCCCGCTGACCGAACCCACCCGCGAGGCCGGGGATCGGGCCGCCGGTCTGAACCGCCTCGGCGAGGTGCACTCCACCGGCGCTGAGGCGTCGACCGCCTTCGCCGATCCCGAGGCGGTGGCCACCCGCCTGAGCCGGGCCACCCTGACGTGCACGTCGACGGCCTGGGGTGAGACGGCCAATGACGGCGGCTTCTCCTCCTGTGTCGACGCGGCCGCCGATGAGGTCAGCTCACTCACCGGCGGGGTGAAGCCCGAGGAGGGCTCGGCTGTGCTGCTGGTGACCGGTGAGAAGACGACGATCCCGGTGCGCATCGACAATACGACCGCCGAGTCCGCCCATGTCATGGTCCGGGTGGTGCCGGCGACCCCGCAGCTGCGCACGCAGGTGTCCGAACCGGTCGTCGTCAGCCCCGGTGAGCAGGCCCGCGTCGAGGTCCCGGTCGAAGGATTGGCCAATGCCGATGTGCAGACCCGCATCGAACTCGTCGCCGCCACCCCGCCCGGCGACAGCGATTCCACAGCCACGACGGAAACCGGTCCGGGCCCGGCGGCGGCTGCCGGGCATTTCGTGCTGCCGGAGACGACCTCGCTGACGGTGCGCGTGCGCACCGACTGGGAGAACATCGGGGCTGCGGTGATCGGGGCCGGTCTCGTCATCGTGCTGCTCATCGGCCTGTATTCGTCTGTCTCCCGCGGACGGCGTAAGATTCCCAAGAGCCAGCTGGACGCCGCCGTCGCGCGAGCGCACGAGAACGACCCGGGCTGATTCGATCCCCGCGCGCGACCAACGCGCCAACGCCCCTGAGACCGGCAAGGAGCCGCATTGTCCTCCACCGACCCCTCCGAGACCGCACCGGACCGCGCCGCTGACGCGCACGCGGCCGGCGGTGCCGGCAGCACCGCAGCCGGCGCTGTGACTCCGGAGACGGCCGGGCACCCGGAAGCCGAAGCCACCGCCGAGGCGCCGGGCGGGGGTGCGAAGCTGAGCTCGCTGGCGAAGTCCTCAGCGATCATGACCGCCGGCACTCTCGTGTCGCGGGTGCTCGGATTCGTCAAAGCCGGCATGCTCGCCTTGGCGATCGGCGTCACCTACGGCGGGGTCGCTGACGCCTTCGACGTGGCGAACAAGGTGCCGAACAACCTGTACATGCTGCTCGCCGGCGGCATCCTCAATGCGGTCCTCGTCCCCCAGATCGTGCGCGCCACCCGGCGGCCCGACGGCGGGAGGGACTTCACCAACCGGCTGCTGACTCTGGCGATCCTCATCCTGTTCGGCGTCACCGTGCTCGCCACGGCCGCCGCTCCCCTGCTCGTGCGCGTGTACTCCTCGTCGACCTGGAGCAGCGAGCAGACCGCCCTGGCGGTGGCGTTCGCGTTCTGGTGCCTGCCGCAGATCTTCTTCTACGGCCTGTACACGATGCTCGGGCAAGTCCTCAACGCCCACTCATCGTTCGGGCCGTACATGTGGGCGCCGGTCATCAACAACCTCGTCTCCATCGCCGGGCTCGGCATCTTCATCGCCCTCTTCGGCACCGGTGAGTACGGTGAGCACGCGATCGACACCTGGGACGTCACCAAGATCGCCGTGCTCGCCGGATCCGCCACCCTCGGCGTCGTCTGCCAGGCACTCGTGCTGATCTGGCCGCTGCGCCGCATCGGCTTCCGCTTCACCCCGACCTTCGGGTTCCGCGGTGTGGGCCTGGGCACAGCCGGCAAGGTCGCCTCCTGGACCTTCGGTGCGGTGCTCATCGGCCAGCTCGGCTTCATCGTCATCTCGCAGGTCGCCTCTCTGGCCTCAGCGACCGCCGACAGCGGCCCGAGCCCATCGAACGCCGCCTACACGTACAGCTACCTCATCTTCATGCTCCCCCATTCGCTCATCGCGGTGTCGCTGGCGACCGCACTGTTCACCTCGATGAGCACCTCGGCTGCCGACCGCGACACCGAGGCGGTGCGCGCCTCCTTCGGCCTCGGCGTCCGGCTCGTCGGCTTCGTCAACGTCTTCGCCACCGTCGCCTTCATGACACTCGGCGCCCAGACAGCGATGGTCCTCGCCCGCGGCTCGGTCGAGCAGGCCGTCTCGCTCAGCGTCGTCATCGCCGCCATGATCCTCGGACTCGTCCCGTTCTCGGCCAACTACCTGTTACAGCGGGTGTTCTACGCCTATGAGGACGCCCGCACCCCGTTCTGGGTGCAGGTCCCGCAGGTCGCCCTCACCTCCGCCGGGGTCATCGCGTCTGGCCTGCTGCTGCCCAAGCACTACATCGTCGCCGGCATCGGCCTGTCGATGAGCCTGGGCTACGGTCTCGCCTGCCTCATCAGCGCCTGGCTGCTGCGCCGCCGCCTGCACCACCTCGGGACCAAGCGGATCCTGCTGGCCCACCTGAAGTTCGTCATCGCCGGTGCGCTGGCCGGCATCGTCGGCGTGTTCATCGTCCGCGCGATCGGCACCGATGCCTGGGACACCCGGACGACCGCGTTCATCACGATCGCGTGGGTCGGGCCGGTCATGCTTGCGGTCTATCTGGTCGTCTGCTGGATGCTGCGTGTGAGCGAGCTGCGCAGCCTTGCCGAGACTGTCCGGCGGAAATTGAAGCGCTAGACTGAGAAGCGAAGGACTATTCGCCCTGCACAGCTCACCTGTGCAGCGCATTCACAAGGGGGTCTGGTGATCGGCATCGAACGCGGAACGGTTGTCGCCGAGCGCTATGTGGTCTCCGACATCGTCCGCCCCTGGTTCGCCGACCACCCCGACAGCGGCACCGTCTGCATCGCCCTCGACGCCATCCTCGACATGGCCGTCACCCTCTACGTCGCGCCCTCGGAGACCTCCGGCGACCTGCTCGATGCCGCCCGCCGCTCAGCGCTGCTGACCGATCCGCGGATCCCCACCGTCCTTGACGTCGGACGCGCTGACGGACTCGACTTCGTCGTCTTCGAACGCTCCTTCGCCACTCCCCTGCCGGCCATCCTGCGCAACGGCCCGCTGGCTCCCGAGGCGGCACGCGCCTTCGTCGGCGAGCTCGCCACCGCACTGGCCCACGCCAGCTCCCGCGGCCTGTACCACCTGTGCCTCGGCCCCGAGTGCGTGGGGCTGAAGGACAACTTCGACGCCACCGTCACCGGAGTCGCCATCGACGCCGCTGTCGCCCACACCGCCTACGGCCTCGATCTTGAGGCGATGCCGACAGCAGCGAAGAAGCGCGAGGACGCGCTGGCGCTCATGAACATCTTCTACGCCGCGCTCACCGGTCACTGGCCCAGCGATGAGCCGCGCGCCGGCCTGCCGGTGGCCCAGCGGCGCAACAACCGCTTTGTGCGCGTCTCCGAGCTCGTCGACGGGGTGCCGAGTGACCTGGAGGAGTTCGTCTCCGGCGTCGTCATGAAGATCGAGCCCGGCCCGCGCTCAGCCAGCGAGGTGGTGCGCTTCCTCGACGAATGGGACGTCCACCAGCTGCGCCAGCTCTCGACGGGCAGCCCGCGCCCGGACGGCGATGAGCTGCGCCGCACCGAGGACGAGAAGTTCTCCGGCACCGAGGCGGCCACCGGCGCGTCCTCGGCCCGCCCGACGACCAAGGCCGACCCGGCCACCGCCTCGGGAGCGGCTGCTCTCACCCCACCACGGCCGGCCACGCCGCCTGCAGCGGCAGGTGCCCCAGCACCGGAGAAGCGGGCGACACCCGCCCAGCTGCGGGCCGCGCTCACTCGCATCGGCCTCACCCGGCCCGGCGCCTCGGGCCTGGCAGCCGGCCGGTTGGCTGACAGCGAGACCCCGTATGACGACCGGATGCAGATGCGGCAGGCGGCCGTCTTCCCGATCTCCTGCGAACAGCTCGCCTCGGCTGAAACCGATGAGTGGCAGCCCGAGGACACTTTCGCCTCCTATGAGCAGTACGCCGATGCCGAGGCCGACGCGAACGAAACCCAGCGCATCGCCGATCGTTCGCGCATGTTCACCAGCGACGAGGAGCTCAGCGCCGACGATACGCAGGTCATCAGCACCGACCAGGAAGCCGTTGAGGACCCTGAAGCCGACGAGGACGATGGTTCCTGGTTCCTCGGCGGCATGTTCACCACCCGCGAGGAAGAGCTCGAACGCCAGCGCGCCGAGTACGAGCGCGAGCGCCGTCTGCAGCAGGAAGCTGAGGAGCGGGCACGCGCCCAGGAGCAGTCGCGCCGGAAGTCCGCTGCAGCGCCTGCCGCCGGCCTGGGCGCCGATCTCGCAGACGACACCGCACAGTCCGATGCCACCGAACGCGAGACCGACCAGCAGCCCGCGAATCCTGCTCC
This sequence comes from Brevibacterium luteolum, assembly GCF_025147615.1. Lineage (NCBI taxonomy): Bacteria > Bacillati > Actinomycetota > Actinomycetes > Micrococcales > Brevibacteriaceae > Brevibacterium > Brevibacterium luteolum. The sequence continues at coordinate 82,140 of NZ_JALXPM010000005.1, forward strand.
CGCTGCTGCTGGCAGCGAGAGCAAGCCGAAGAGTGGCCCCGGCCGGAAGCCGAATGCCACGGGTGGTGCTGCCACTTCCGCTGCCGCAGCCGCGCCCGCTGCTGCGGCTGGTGGCTCCGGTGGCAAGGGATCCCGCCCACCGGCTGAGGATGATGCGTCTGCTGACAAGCCGTCTCGGCCCCTGGTCCCGATTCTTATCGGCGTCCTGGCACTGCTGGTCGTCGGCGCGCTCATCGTCGGGATCATCGTCGGCACGCAGGGCGATGATGAGCCCACCGCTGAGGAGCCGACGGCCGAGACCGAACCGACTGAGGAGCAGCCTCCGACCGAAGAGGAGCCGCAGGGCCCGAAGCCGGTGATCGCCGATGTGTCCGCCCTTGATCCTGAAGGCGACGAGACCGAGAACGACGATGCGGCATCGAATGTCCTCGATGACGATGATTCGGCGTGGCGGACCGACCGCTACAATTCCTCGAAGTTCGGCAACCTCAAATCGGGTGTCGGCCTGGCACTCGAGCTCGAAGAGTCAGCCACCGTCTCCCAGGTTGAGCTGACCTCCGATCACGAGGGAAGCGACTTCGAGGTCCGGATCGGCGACTCCGATGACCCGGAGGACGCCACGGTTGTCGGCAAGGGAACGACGGAGGACGGAAAGACCACCGTCGACCTCGATGACGGCGCCGAGGGATCTGTCGTCATCATCTGGTTCACCGAGCTCGGCTCTGCCGACGGTGGATACCGCGCGTACGTCAGCCACGTCGGACTGTCCTGAGTCTGCAGCTCCTCTGTATCGGATATCCGCGTGAACTGCCCAGTGTCCTCCGGGGACATAGGGTGGAATAAACCTGCCGAACCCCAGTGTTCGGGTTAACGGAAACATCCCCAAGAGGAGGCTTTATGACAGCTCAGCGACTCGTCATCGTCGGATCGGGTCCAGCCGGCTACACCGCTGCCGTGTATGCAGCTCGTGCCAGCCTGGAACCGATCGTCATCGCCGGTTCCGTCACCGCTGGCGGCGAGCTGATGAATACGACAGATGTTGAGAACTTCCCCGGATTTCCTGCCGGGATCCAGGGCCCTGAGCTCATGGAGAACATGCGCCAGCAGGCAGAGCGCTTCGGCGCGACCGTCATCTACGACGACGTACAGGAACTCGTCCTGCAGCCGGGAGCTCACAAGATCACCACGGCTCTCGGCGAGAGCTACACCGCCGAGGCGGTCATCCTCGCCACCGGCTCGGCCTACCGAAAGCTGGGCCTGCCCAACGAGGACAAGCTCTCCGGCCACGGTGTCAGCTGGTGCGCCACCTGTGACGGCTTCTTCTTTAAGGACAAGCACATCGCCGTCGTCGGCGGCGGAGATTCAGCTATGGAGGAGGCGACCTTCCTGACGAAGTTCGCATCCAAGGTCTCCGTCATCCACCGCCGTCAGGAGCTGCGCGCTTCGCAGGCGATGCAGGACCGTGCGAAAGCCGATCCGAAGATCGAGTTCATCCTCGATTCGGAGATCTCCGAGATCCATGGAGATGACGCACTGACCGGAGTGACTGTCCGCAACATCGTCACCGGTGAAGAGTCGCCGCTTGATGTCACCGGCCTGTTCATCGCCATCGGATCGGATCCGCGCACCGAGCTCTTCGCCGATCAGCTCGAACTGCGCCCCGACGGCTACCTCAAGGTCGACGGACGCGCTTCGCTGACGAACGTCGAAGGAGTCTTCGCAGCCGGCGACCTCATTGACCCGGTCTATCGCCAGGCGATCACCGCAGCCGGATCCGGATGTTCGGCTGCCATCGACGCCGAACACTACCTGTCCAACCGCTGACGTTGTCACTCGACGACCCAGCCTGTCCAACCAAGTCGTTCAACCCCGGCCGGCCGGCCGGCCAATCACGTAAGGAGCAGCAATGACTGCAGATGTCACTGACGCAAACTTTGAGGCCGAGGTCCTCCAGGCAGACAAGCCCGTCCTCGTCGACTTCTGGGCGCCGTGGTGCGGACCGTGCCGCATGGTCTCCCCCATCGTCGACGAGATCGGTGAGGAAAACGCCGACAAGCTCAAGGTCGTCAAGGTCAACACCGACGAAAATATGCAGACCGCCTCGACCTACGGCATCACCTCGATCCCGGCACTGTACGTCTTCAAGGACGGCCAGGTCGCCAAGACGATCATCGGTGCCCAGCCGAAGCCCATGCTGATGCAGCAGCTCGAGGAATTCCTCGGCTGATTCTCCTATCAGCTAACACACTGGCGCCTGTTGTAGTATCAACAGGCGCCAGTGGCCGTTAGGCCTACCAGCGACAACTCAGTCAATCCCGACTCCTAGCCCAGCGAGACGATATGACCTCACCATCTGCCTACCCCACGCTCACACGGGGCGACTCCAGCACAGTCTTGCTGGCCACTAAGGCACAGCTGGATCGCCTGGGAATCAAGGTCGGCGATGTGGCGTCGCCCGAATTCGATCGCACGTTCGAATTAGCGATTCTCGCTTTCCAGCAGAGTCGCGGCATCACGACGGACGGGATCTTAGGCCCGGAGACATTCGAGCAGATCGAACTCGCACGCTACCGCTTCGGCGATCGCGTGCTGCGCTTCGACCCTGTCCGGTTACTCGTCGGAGACGACGTCGGTACCCTTCAAAAGCGCTTGTCGAAGCTCGGGGTCTACACCGATCGCATCGACAGTGTCTTTGCGGAGGGCACTGATGCCGCCGTCCGGGAGATCCAGAGCGGACTGGGTCTGCGCACCGACGGCGTTGTCGGTCCGAACACCATCTCTGGACTTGACTCGATCAACCGGAATCACAGTACCGGGAACCTCTACGCGCTGAGAGAGCACGCTCGCGTCACATCCTCGGGTCCTTCGCTTGCAGGACGTGTCATCGTCATCGAAGCTGCAACGTCCGCACGAGATTTCAAGGCCACGCCCTATACCTCCGAGCAGCGACGACTCGAAGAAGAGTACTCGATCGACATCGCCCGCCGGCTCGACGGGCGACTGAGCGCCCTCGGAGCGGCGACCGTTCTCGTCAGCTCCCCCGAGGCACATCAGACACTTGCAGACGAGCTCGAAGCCTCCGCAGTCGTGACGATCACACAAGACTCCTCACTATCGGATTCACCGAATGGAGTTGCAACCTTCTACTTCGGTCGCGCCGATGACAACGAGGTCTACTCCCCCGTCGGGAAACGGCTCGCTGAACTTGTTCAGAAGGAAGTCAACGCCCGCACCGACTTCCTCGACTGCCGAACTCACGCCCGGACCTGGCAGAGCCTGGCAGCAGTACGCAGCCCGAAGGTCCACGTTGTCGCCGGGTACGTCAGCCATGAACGCGATCGCGAAATGCTCGCTGACGACCTCACCCGGGATCGGATTGCAGATGGCATCGCCGCGGCGCTCCAGCGCCTTTACCTCGCTCGGGATTCCGATCCCGAGACGGGGGCATTAAACATCCAGTCGATCACGAACTGATCTCGTTTCACGTGAAACACCCATCAGAGCTGCCATCATTGTTGCTTCGATGAACTGATGCACTGACCGCGCAGTTAGTGCAAGCCCATCCCTGGTGGATGTAGCTCGTGATGACCCTAGCCTCGCTGCCATCGTCGAGCGGAATACAAACGGCTCGTTCTCGTCAGCGTTCTATGCGGCCGACAGC